>JAZRVP010000276.1:0-2182 GCA_045599245.1 Myxococcota bacterium | reverse complement strand
AAAATTGCGAAATACGCCATATTCAATAGATATATGAATTAACCCTGGGTGAGATGTAACGTTGTGAGGTGGCTATTTCTTTTTAATTTTTAGGACCTGTCCTTTTCTGAGCGAAGCATTTTCTTTGAGTTTGTTGAGTTTGAGAAGGGCATCTACGGTTACGTCGTATTTTTTAGCGATTTTAGACAGAGAATCGCCTTTTTTAACGGTATGTGTGATGTAGGATGGTTTTTCGGCACTGGATGATTTTTCGGATTTGGAGCCGGATTTAGTTTTGGATTTTGCGGCGGTTTTTGCGGCTTTGGAAGACGCATTTTTTCGAGCCTCGACGATATCCATGTGTTCTTGAGAACCGCGAGTGACGATGTGTAATTCGTCAGGTTCGTGATATCGGATATTTTTCAGGTCAGCGTCATGGGGGACAAAGATTTGGAGGAACATTTTGGGGCGAAGTTTTGCCCAGGGATCGAGTTCGTTCCAGATGGCGACCTGATTTGGCAGGACGTGAAAAGCGTCGGCGATTTCGCGGATGGAGTCGCCTTTTTGTGTTTCGTAAAAGACTTGTTTCCGGTTTGAAAAGGTGAACGTTTCGGGGGAAATGAGGCAAAGAGGGCGATCGTTTTCGTCTTTTGGAGCGGCTTCTGGGCGTCGTTTTGATCCGTTTGGGACGATGATTTCGGAACCGTAAGCGGCGTCATCGCGAGCGCCGATTCCGTTCAAATACCGAAGAACGCGGGGGGCAACGCCGATCTCGTTGCCGAGTGTTGCGAGTGTTTCGCCAAAGCGAAGCGTGATGGTGTCGTTGGCATCGGCATATTTTTTCTGGATCTGATCGAATTTGGTGACGAAGGCATTGTGGCTGTTGAGGGGAATTCGCAGGGTGTAGTGATCGCCGGGCGGGGTCTGGTCCTTGAGCAGTTCGGGGTTGAGTTCCTGGAGGGTTTCGATGGAACAGCCGGCGGCTTGCGAGAGGAGTTTGAGCTTTGTGTTTCCGGGGACCTCAATGCTGTCGAAGACGAAAGGGGGTTCCGGTTTGAGGCCGTCCAGGCCGAAGGCGGCCGGATTTTTACCGATGATGGCGGCTGCCATAATCCTTGGGACGTATTTTCTCGTCTCATCGTACATGGCGCCGTACTCGACGAGTTTAAAATAATCATTTGTATTGTATCGGTCGATGGCGACGTTGACGGTTCCGGGGCCGCCGTTGTAAGCGGCCATGGCAAGGGGCCACGAGTTGTATCTGGCGAACTGTTTTTTGAGATATCGAGCGGCGGCATGAGCTGCTTTGACGGGATCGTATCGTTCATCGACCCATTCGTTGATGACGAGTCCCATTTCAACGCCGGTTCCTGCCATGAACTGCCACATTCCTGCGGCCGCCATGGGACTGCGAACCCTCGTCTTGAAGCCGCTCTCGATCATGGCCAGATAGATGAGGTCGGTTGGAACATTTTCCTGATGGAGGGCCGTTTCGAGCACGGGGCGCCAGCGTTCCAGCCTTTTGAGCCAGGTCTTCATGGTTCCGGCGGCTCCGGCTGAAAAAATGGCGACGTATTCCTGGACCGCCGGCTGGTTTGTACAGTCGATTCCAAAGGGCAGATCCATCGAATTTTTGTTTTGATTGAGCTGAGCCCGGACCTGAGCCGTGGCTTCTGACATCCAGAGTGATGCTTTTCGTTGAAGTCCCCGGTTTGTGCCGACAGCCTCCTGCGAACGAAAGATTTGCTCAAGAGCCGTATTTCCGGACAATTCCATCTGATTTCCGGGCAAAAGCGTTCCGGTATCTGACGAAGTTTGGAGCGTCTGGGGTGGAAGAAGGGTTCGTTCCAGGGTGCGAAGCTGATGGATTTCTTCGTAATCCTGTGTTCCGTCGGGGGCATCCTGATTAATTGCCGTTTCAAAGAGTGCGGAATCGTCGTCGTTTTCTTCTAATACTTCATCATTTTCGACTGTTTGTTCGTTTGAATCAGAAGCGTCATCTGGTGCATTTTCCTGGGCAAAAGCAGTCGAAGTTGCCAGGCAAAAGAGCCATGCAGTCAAAAGACTTTTGAAATGCCATCCGTATTTCATCACCCCATCCGTGGTATGTGTGTGTTCGCAAATCGGCGGCCAAAAGCCACCCATGAGGGGATATAGCGTAAAAGCAAGGGTGTGTCAGATTTTGGGGGGAGTGGTCAGTGGA
>JAZRVP010000275.1:0-1168 GCA_045599245.1 Myxococcota bacterium | reverse complement strand
TGACCGACGAGCAATCCGAACAGTTTCTCGACAAACTGATGAAAAAGCCGGAAAGCAAAGAACCAGCAAAACAGCAAAAGCCCAAACAGCAGCCCATTCGACTTGATAAGCTCCACCCGTTTGAAAATCATCCGTACAAGATCATGGACGATGAAGCAATGGAAGAACTGAAAGCAAGCATCGCCGATGTCGGACTGCTCAACCGTATTATTGTCCGCCCGCTCGAAAACACAATGGATGAATACGAGATCATCTCCGGTCACCGAAGAGTACATGCCGCCGAGCTTCTTGGTATGAAAGAAGTCCCGGCGGTTGTTTATTCCATCGACCGTGATGAAGCAACGCTTTTGATGGTGGATTCCAACAATCAGCGAGAAACGCTCCTGCCGAGCGAAAAGGCATTTGCGTACAAGATGAAATTGGATGCCATTAGACATCAAGGCAAAACTTCCCGACAAGTTGTCGGGAAGTCGGAAAGTGCTGATGAAATCTCTGAAAAAGAGAGCGGGCGTACCGTTCAACGCTATATTCGTCTGACAAACCTTGTTCCCGAGTTGTTGAAATTCGTTGATGAAAAGAAAATTGCCTTTTCTCCCGCCGTTGAACTCTCTTTTCTCAGCGAAGACAATCAGCGTGAGGTTGTCGATTATATTGACGACAACGAGGTTTTCCCGTCTCATTCGCAGACGATTCGTATGCACAGGGAGGAAGATGCCGGAACTCTTGACCGTGAAAGAGTGTTTGCCATTTTGGACGAGCTCAAACCCAATCAGGTCGAGACGCTGAAGCTGCCGATGGCAAAGATCCGTGAGCTTGTCCCGCAGGGGTGCGACACGCCGAAAGACTGTCTTGACTATCTTTTCCGCCTCCTTGAAGAAGACCGTGCACGCAGAGTCGAGCAGGAAATGCCGAAAAAGCCCCGCCGCCGTGATGACGGTCCGTGTCTGTAATCGCACATTTGCAAGGAGGAAATGTATGAGTAAAATAATATCGAACGATCCTGCAATGTGCTATGCGGCACTCAAACTGATCGAACAGCTTTACAAGGACGGACACATTCCGGCGTATATGTATCACAATATTCTCAACGATTATGCCGAAATCGTCGATCTCTCGAAGTTCGTCATCGCAAATAACGAAAAGGAGGAAAATGAATGATTGAAACAAA
>JAZRVP010000274.1:0-15210 GCA_045599245.1 Myxococcota bacterium | reverse complement strand
AAGAATCCGCAATATTTTAGGTTGGTATTAGCTTTTGGGGCTGCTTAACCATTATTACCCCGCCGGGGTCCCTCCTCAGTTCGCAATATGAAATGCACTTCGTTTCCCGAGCCTGTCGGCTCTCCAACTCGTTCTTTTCATTTGCTCACTGGGCTCTGCGATGCCAGCCGTCCACCGGACGCCTGCCTTCTCGGCCCCCCCCGGCTCACATCATTTTCTGCCTTATAATTGGGATATAATTCTAGTTTCGCCAATTTCAGCTCATTTCAATAGATATATGAATTACCCTCTGCCTGAGATGTAACGGAACCGTAACATTTTTTTGTCAAACTATTACAGCATCACATACAAAGGCACACATTTTGCTTAATGCGTCCGCCATCATCAATTTCCAACAATTTTGTTGGTCTTTTTTTGGAGTTCATATCATGAAATTGAAATCGATTTTTGCTCTTTTGGCCACTTCATTCCTCGCATTTAACGCCGTGAGCTGCGACGATTCGGATGATGAGAAGAAAACAGATCCTCTGCTTTCGTGCGACTGCACAACAGGCGAAAACTGCTCCGAGGCGGACAAAGCCAAATGCAGTTCAGCAACGACCTGTGACTGCACAACAGGTGCAAACTGCTCCGAGGCGGAAAAAGCCGCATGCAATACCCCTGTTCCGGATACAAAATGCGACTGCACAACAGGTGCAAACTGCTCCGAGGCGGAAAAAGCCGCATGTTCTGCTTCACCGGAAGACACTGCCAAAAAGCTCTCTGAATATTTAGCCGCCTGCGATTTTGAAAATGCCTCTGCTTATGCCGATGCTGCATTCAGCAAAAATTCCTCGGATTTGATGCTTTCTTACCAGCATGCCATGCTTGGCTTCCTCAACCTCGTCAACAACGACAAAATTCAAGCTCTTCTTCCGTCTTTCGGTTTTATCGCCAACAATGGCAAAGTCGATCTCATGACGCCGATTTTCGGCAGCAATGGCCTTTTCGTTCAGATGACGAACAATGAGCATAATTTTGAAAAAATCTGGGATGCTATTCCTCATAAAGCCCATCAAGACAATGACGACGATATTCTGAGCAAGACGCTCAAACTCTCCGATATCGTCAAAACACTCTCTGACGTGGAACCCACATTTGTTTCTTTGGCACAAAGCTTTGAAAATACAGCAAAAGCTCTGGCTGATTCGGGAAAAGACCAGGTGATTTCAATGACAGGTGCCGGCTGTGGTCTCGATAAAGTCAGTTTCCATGCCTCTGATCTCTATTCCATGGCTGCCGTTCTCCGCATCATTCCCGCCGCCACACGCCTTGTCTCTGCCTATGACACTGACATCGTGTTGAGTGATCTCGATAATCTTGAAACACCGGAGTATGATAAATACGTCAGCACCGAAGATGAAGCCCAAATCGATGCCGCAAAAGCGGAAGCAAACAAACTTTGTGAAGATTACATCGCTCAGGCCAACACCATCCTCCTCAATCACATCAACACGATTAAGGATGCCTCAAAAGCCAAAGCCGGCCGCGATTATTTTGTTGCAGCCATGAACGATTTGCATGAAGCCATCACGCTTGCCAGCTCTGCGCCTGAAACTGCCTTCATGGGTTGGAAATACGTCCCTGATGGTGTCCGTACCGATATCACATCCGTTCTGCTCAAAGTCAAAAATAACACTGACGGCGTGTTCGAAATTGCCAATGTGACACCAAAACTCACGGTTGATTTAAAGAAACTTTTCGATTCTCCTGTCAAATTTGATTTCAACCCCTATTGCGAAGTTAATGTCTATGGTTCCTATGGTGACGAAACTAACGTCTATATCTATGATTCAGTATTGATCAGTGATAAATCCGCCGATGACAATTTATTTAAAATCGTCAACACAATCACCGGTACTGAACTTTTTAAAGAAATGATGGATGAAGAAGAGTACCAGTACTGCCTTGATCATGAAAGTCGTTCCTGCGAGTGGGAATACGAAAGAATTAATGAAACAGAATGCACCGAAGAGTGCAAGGCTGCCTGTGTGGCAACAGAGGAAGATAAAAAATACTGCGAGGACTACAGCACAACAACGGATATCGATGGAAAATACAGTGCAAACTTCTCCAGTGCATGGGGAGACATCGACTTTACTAAAATTCACAATCCCCACAACTATTTCGGAAACTGGGACTGTGAAGATTGCGATTAAGAGATAAATTCATTTATCGATTAATGTCATTCAGGTATTAAAAAGCACCCCATTTTGGGGTGCTTTTTTTTGTTGGAAGAAAAATCATGCTCGAATCCATTCTTGAACAGGCTCAAAACATAGCCGAAACAAACTCCCCCGATGAAGCAGCCAGATTCTTGGCTCCCTATCGAAAAGAAGCCTGTCATTCCATCTCAAATTCTCCTGAAAATCTCATCGATCTCATTCAAATCACCACGGCTCAGATGCAGTTTCTCATTCAGGCAAAACACACTGACAAAGCCGTCGGAATTGCCGAATGGTTTCTCCATGTCTTTCATCACATTCAGGAAGACGATGCACAGGCCTCACAACACATCATTCGATGTTATCGAGAGTCTTTTTCTTTATTCTTCATGAAATACGCAAGTGCATTGTGTGCTGAAGAAAAATTTGAACCCATGCAGCAGATGGTCAGAACTTCTCTCGATCTCACTCAATCTCTTCCCATGGCCATAGCCGCTATGCTTCGGCTATATGCCCCCCTCAGATCGCGAGATTCTATCGAAGATGAACCGGCTTCTTCATGGCTTCTCAAACGATACGCCGAAGCCCTGGCCATCCTGGATTTTTCTGGCCTTCACGATACACCATTTCGAGAAGCTCTCGACAATTACCAATATGCCATTCGATGTCCTGACAAATTCGATGAAGCAAAAAATGAAATTGATCGCATATTTAGCGAACATTCTGACGATATCGCGTTGAAAATACTGTATATTTTATTCAGCAACAGTTAGAATTATTATTTACAGACAGTTGAATTTCGATTGTTAGTACAAATTTATCAAAAACAGTATGCGACAGAAAATAACCATGCAAAAAATATCCATAGCAGCACTCAACACAACGATCAATGACTGGTCGGGACTTCTCCAGCAGCTTCGTCAAATTCTCAAAAAAGCCCACGATGATGGCACAATGCTCCTCGTTCTGCCGGAACTCGCCATCGGCACCCCCGACGCAGGAGATCTTTATCTTAGACCCCAAACCGCTCTCTTCGCGGAACAGGCTCTCGCTGAACTTGCCCCTATGACCAAAGGGCTCACGCTTATCTGCGGAACACCCTTTCGACACGATGAAAAACTCTATAACGTCGCAGCTGTCTTTCACGACGGTATGTTAAAAGCTCTCGTCCCCAAACGCTATCCCGATGAACACACCGACGAAGAACGTTATTTTGCCAGATGGGATTTTTCCTCAGCATCCAAACCTCATCTGGGCGCCATGATCGGCCCCTTCAATGAACAAATTCCTGGTCTTGAAAATCTTCAAATCTGCGTCGGAAACATTGCCAATCATCCCGATATCACCACCGGTTCGCTCTGCGTTGAACTCAACAATTCTATTTTTGCCGTCAACCGCTTCAGAACAGAACTCACAAACCGCATTAAATGGGCTGAAATGAACGATATTACACTCGTTCGAACCAATATGCTCGGCTGCCTTGACGGCACTCATATTTATGATGGCGGCGGCTATATCATCGATAAAGGCGAAATTGCAGCTCTGGCACCTCGTTTTAGTTACAACGAATTCACAATCACTTCCTCCGGACAGCCGCTTCCTAAAGCCTTTGATCCCTCTCTCGCCGCTTTTATTCCGGCTCATTCCTGCCCTCTGTCTGAAGAAGATTACAATTACGCTGAAATTGAACTCGCACTTTGCCTCGCGCTTCACGATTACATGAAACGAGCTCACACATCAAAGCTGTGTCTCGCCCTTTCCGGCGGCCGTGATTCCGCCATGATCGCCGTCATCGCTGCTCGAATGCTCGCTATTCAATTCCCCGATGAAAGCGAAGAACAGCTAAAAAGCCGCATGAAAAATCTCATGCTCTGCGCCTATCTTCCCAATCA
The DNA here is from genome assembly GCA_045599245.1 of Myxococcota bacterium. Taxonomy (GTDB): domain Bacteria; phylum Myxococcota_A; class Bradymonadia; order UBA4248; family UBA4248; genus UBA4248. Next base: position 11,114 of record JAZRVP010000274.1, on the reverse strand, counting down.
AAATTCATCGAGCAGCGGCACTCAAAAAGCCGCTCTTGCACTCGCACAAAAATTCGGCTTCGACTGTCCCGTCATTCCCATCAATGAACTCGCAGCTCAGACCGTCTCTACCATCGAAAATGCCATCGGACGAAAACTCTCCTGGGAAACAGACGATCTCACACTTCAAAATGTTCAGGCCAGAACCCGGTCTTCAATCATCTGGACAATGGCCAATGCGGCTAACGCACTGCTTCTCACAACTGGGAATCTCTCCGAGGCCGCCGTCGGATACTCCACCATGGACGGAGACTCCAGCGGCAGTCTAGACCCCATCGGCGGCATCCCCAAAACTATCGTCTCATCCTGGCTGGAATGGGCCGCTGCATTCCACCACATTCCTGAACTCGAACTGGTCTTTGCTCAACCGCCTTCGGCTGAACTCAGACCAATCGAAACTAAACAGGCTGACGAAAAAGACCTCATGCCATACCCTGTTCTCGATGCCTATATCGAATGGTTCATCGTTAAAAAACTTTCCCCAAAAGAAGTTCTCGCCAAAGCAAAACAAAAATTGACCGATTACTACAACGATGATCAGGATATTCGAAGAGATATCAAAAAATTCGTCACCATGGCGGCACGATCTCAATGGAAACGCGTTCGATTCGCCAACAGTTTCGTCATCATGCCATACGATCTGGCCCCTGAATCCGATTTGCGATGGCCTTGTCTTCAGGACGCCTTTACAAAAGCCCTGGCGGAGCTTTGACCATCCATGGACGACTTCAAAAATCGGCTCAAAATCGCTCATCTCCGCATCACACCTCATCGGATCCAAATCTTACAAACCTTAGATTCAGCCGGTAAACCTCTTTCTCATACAGAAATCATTCAATCCATCCCCGAAGAAAAACGCATCGATCGCGTAACGCTTTATCGCATTCTCGCATCCCTGACTGAAGCCGCTCTCGTTCATCAGGTTCAGGGAACCGATGGCATCTGGCGCTTTTGCACCCATTTCGCAGAAAATGATACATGTCCCGGAGGACACCCACACTTGCTCTGCGAAAAATGCGGCTCCATGATATGCCTGAAACATATCAAACTTCCGCACATCGATGTTCCCGATGACTTTGAAGTCCATCACAAGCAAATGCTGATCGTCGGCATCTGCTCAAAATGTCAAATTATCCCTTAGGGAAACAAAAAAGCCGCCTCAAAAAGAGGCGGCTAATCCGTTCTAAAAAGAAAGGCTTAATAGTTCACTTCAAAATCGCGAACAACAGCCATGTGCTGCATATTCGTCGCATTAGAGTCCTTGGCCTGAACAGGATCGATATCTTTGAGTTCGTTTTTCTTGCCGTAAACGCGAGAATCAACGACATGCCCCTTGCTATAGCTGTGTGAACCAATCACAGTCGGCGTTTCCAACTTGCAGAAATCGAAGCTGCAAAGCAGATAATCGTATTGTTTGGCGCGTTTGGCATTGGTCGTCACATCACCCAACTGATCCATTGGCCAGTCAGATACGGCTTTACCAACCGTAAATGCACTGCCAAAATTCGATCGAATCGGGTTCCATTTCGGCTGATTAAAGTCACCACCAATCACGACATAATAATCTTTCCTGTCAGAATCGATCTTCTTGTCGATTTTTGTGCGAAGAGGTCCCATTTCTGTCGTGTTATCCGAGGTATGAAGATGAACACTGACGGCCAAAAGCTCGCGATCACCTGGGATATCGATGACTGCCCAATCCCATTGACGGTTCGTGACGCGATTCGACTCCCAGGCACCACTCTGAATAATCGGATAACGAGAAATAATGCCGTTTGGAATATCTCCTTTGCCGCGAACATAGGAGTAATCTTCACCAAATGCTTTCTTTACAAAATCAGAAATTGTCCCTTTTTTATAATTAAATTCCTGAATGAGAACGATATCAGGTTTCAATCCTTTAAAGATACGAATGCCTTCGCCCGTATCATAGGACTGCGCACTGCCCGCCGTAATATTGGCCGCCATGATTCGAATTACTTCAGATCTTCTATTGAGTTCGGCCTGTGTCGGAGCCTGCGCATCGACAACCGTCACAACAACAGGATCATAATTCCGATCGTTGTAGCAGACTTTTTCACCACATACTTCTGTGCTCTGTGACGTGATGCTGAACGTAACTTCTTTGTTGCCATCTCTCACATCATCTTTGAATGCACGAATGAGAACGACCTGAGGAATATTCCAATTGTCTGCCGTAAATGTCAGGATATTTTCGTCGATATAAGCTTCTTTCTTGTTACTGGAAACGAGTTTGACGGTGACAACGCCATCGCCGTCTTCTGATGCCAGGGGAGCTTTAGCGAGTGAAATATAGAGCTCTGCGGATGTGCCGCCTTCGTGAACGGTCACCGTGCGGGTGCTCAGATATAGACCAGCCTCTGCCTCTTCATCGTCCATTGTCATAAACGAAAGCGGCTCGAATACCATGGCATTATAATGCGGATCTTCGCTCTGAGCCGGACCGAGATTAATTGAAAAAAGCTGATCGCCATCCACCTCGTCGTCATCCACAGACATGACCGTTACAATCTGCGGATCTGACCAATTATCCGGCGTAAAAACGAGCTCGGAAACATCGGCTACGCCCTCACTTTCATCACTTGATACGACAGGAATAACGACATCCGCTTCCGGCTGAGCCTTCAATGCAACCGCAAAATACTGCTCGCCATCTTTTTCAGACATAAAATAGTCATCGGGTTCAACCATATCGATGCCGTATTTTGCATCATCTTCGCTCAAAGCCGCAAAACGAGCCAGACATGCGGGGAAACCATCGGCTGTTTCTGAAAGATTGGCCGCTGTGTCCGGAACATTACAGCCGCATACACCGGGTTCAGTCTTGTCGGGATCGTCGGGACAAAAATCATCGGCAATCCGAATCGAAGAATCATCATTGCATACAACTTTTCGAACGATTTGCTTGCCATGATAGGCAGGATCTTCGCTCGTCACATCGAATGTCAATGTCACAACTCGACCATTGTCTTCGACATAATCTTCAAGGCAGCTCACTTCTATGCTTTTGCTGTTCGGGAAAAAATAGCCGCTTACGCTTGGAGTGGAAAATGCAACCTGCCCGGCCACATCCGCACTCACACTGACTGTAACTTCGGCCTTCGGTGCCACATTGGCAAAGATTTCAAACGAAACCCCTCGCCCCCCTTCCATCAAAGAAGAGTCAAGTGCCGGCGTCACTACAAGCGAAGTTGCTGACGTCGAGTCACTGCGATCACTGGTTTCTGCACAGCCAGACGATAACATGGCCATCGCAGCCATCACCAAAAAACCGCCAAAACAATGTTTCATGATTCCTCCGATTTGAAAATGAAACCCATTCCACAAACCATCTTATATATTAGCATTTTCCATTTCTTTTTGCCTAAAAATATCGAAAAAATGTGTATCGAATGCATCATTTTAAAATTCCAGACTGAGAAAATTCACAAATCCTCGGCTCACGCCAGTTTTTCCCGCATTCCATTTTCTCTTTTCATTTTGCGCTTTTTTCTATAATTCTCTCTTTGGAGAGTTTGCGGACAACTCTTCGACAAAAGTAGAAATCAGCCTGGCTTACAGTCATTCAGTCCAGTTCGACTTTTCCAACAATAAACATAATCGTCCCACAGTCTTTATTAGCAACCAGTATAACTCGCTCCAATGTTTTGATCGAGCCTATGCGCCTCTGGCGCATACGGCTCGCTTGGGCCGAGCTATCAACTGCGTCGATACGCCCGGCCTTCCTTTGAAGAATTACTGGTTGCATCAACAAACAAACTCTGTTATAAAATGAGTTTTGGGTTTCGAATTGAATTTTAAAATGGTCAAACGACTCATTGTTCAGAGGTTCCTTAAAGTTTCCGAGAGGTGGTCGTTATGAAAATAAACGAATATGTCGTAAGAAACCTTTAAAAGATTCATTAGCTAGAAACTTTCTCAAGGAGAGTATGATTTATTAACATCACAACTTATATATCTCACTTTTATTCAGACTTTCCTTCTAATTTCCGATAGGAGGCCGTTATGAAAAAACAGATAATGTTGCTTGGTGTGTTTTGTGTTTGTCTGACGTCTTGTGATGATATTTCATTTGATAATGTAGTTCCAACAGACATTGCTTCGAAACAGTTGTTTTTGACTAATAGTGATCTTGACAGCCTAAAACAGGAGTTGCTGGCTTATCACATTTCAGATGTTGAATATGGTGTCGTATATCATACAGATACAGCGGCTGGAGATGTAATACAACAATATAGGATACCGGATTATATTGATCTTCCAAAATCTAAAATCAATTATCAAGAACTGATTGATAATAATAGTAAGGAGCCTTTGGAAAAACGTGTTTCATCTAAACTATTATCTGATTTTTATAATGAGGTAATTTCTGATGATTCAGAAGTAATTATTTCTGTTCTTTTTGTTGAGAATGTTGATTTACCTCAATTACCTGGTCTTAACATCAAAAAATCACGAGAAGAACAGGAAAATCAAAAAGTGCTTAGTAAAATTGAAGGGGCATTGGATTTATTACATCGGATTAGAACAATCGAAATCACTAATTTAATTCACAATATTCAATCAAGCAATGATAATAATGTAGAGATACTTAATATCCAGACATTGATTAAACAGGCAGACTTGAAAGTCTCGTGGTCTTTTGTGAAAAAATTAATTGGGAATCCAGAAGTTCAATATATTAAATATACCAGTGAAAATAATGCACCTTCTGATGATGTCTTGTCACAAGATGTAGGGAATAATAGTTCAAAAAACTACCAAAATAGAGATTTAAACAATATATCTGATGCTCGTTCTTTAATACTGTCTGACAATTATTATTCATATACAGGTGGATATATTGCTGATATTGATACTGGTTCTACATTGTCACATGTTTTGATTAATGGTAGAGTAACCTGGCATCGTGATTGTGTTAATGGTACTTCTAATAATTGTAATACAGGCAGTAATTTAAATCCTGATGACACAAGTTATCATGGGACAGCATCTGCTTCAATCGTTGGAGGAGGAAATGCACTTGGAAATGCCAATCGAGGTGTAACCAATATTCTTATGGATACTTTTAAAGTTTATAAACTAAAGGAGAGGACAATAACCAGTGAAGCGATTTTGGAAGCTGTTAAAAGAGCATTTCCTGCGGCTATAGCAGGAGGTGACAGAACTATCCTTGCTGAGCTTCAATATGCAAATTATCATAGCGGTGGTGGAGAAACTGGAGACGTGGCTATGTTGGCTGATAATGCATTTGATATGGGATATGCAACCATTGCAGCAGCTGGTAATTACGGTCCGTCTGCCAGTACAGTTGCTTCACCAGGCAATGCTCATAAAGCATTGGCAATTGGAGCATTTTACGTAACATCTCCTTACTCTTTAGATAGTTATTCTGGACGTGGTCCAACATCTGATGGTCGTATGAAACCTGAACTGGTTGCACCTTCTTTTACAAATGCAGCCGATGTTCCTAATGGCAATTCAGCTTTAGCTATATTTCAGCATACAAGTGGTGCAGTACCTTATGCTGCAGGGGCGGCTGGATTAGCCAGGAACTTTATTCAAGGTTCAAACACATCTGTTGATCCAGGACTTGTGTATGCATTTCTCATCAATGCAGGGACTAATAAATCTTATAGCCAGTTTGATAACAACACAGGGGCAGGTTATTTACGTTTAGCAGGTCCTGGACATAGCTGGTGGGGAAAGGTGACTGTAAACCAATCATTAGTTACTGTGCCTTTTACTATTTCAAATACATATACTAATCTTGCGATTACTATATGGTGGCCTGAATCTGCGAATATGACACACAAGGACATTCGGTTTGGCGTACATACGAATTCTTGTGATGCCAGCTATGGCGGGTGGCAAGGTTATTATCCTTATCATATGCCTGATTCAGTTTGGCAAAAATATGTATATTCTCAAGTTTGCATTGGGCCTTGGACATTGCAGATTATCCCAAATGATAACGTTAACAGAAACCAGGATGTTTATTATTCCATTGTTACATGGAATAACGCTTTTTAATTAAGGAGGTCATAATTATGATTAAGACATTTTCTTTCACCGTGCTTTTTTTAGTTCTTACCATTTCTTTCACTTCATGCGAATCAGAAAGTCATAATACATCTTTTAAAGATATAACTAATAATAATACAAAGTCAATTGAAATACCTTGTTTATGTAATCCAGGACAAACATGTGTAGATGGCAGATGTACAGTTTCGAATGAAGAAACTTTACCAGATGCTTCAAAGCATAACATCCCTTCAAATAATAATACTGATTCAGATGATTGCCAATCACCATGTATAGACAATACAGTTTGCCATAAGGGCGAATGTATTCCTGCGGATTCATGCCTGATTGCCCCATGCACACCAGATTCTGTCTGTGTGGATCATAAATGTGTCGCTTTAAATACTGATTCAGATGATTGCCAGTCACCATGTATAGACAATGCAGTTTGCCATAAGGGCGAATGTATTCCAGCAGACTCATGCCTGATTGCCCCATTTACACCGGATTCTGTCTGTGTGGATCATAAATGTGTCGTTTTATAGAGTCCATATAAAAAAGGAACGCGCGGCGTATGCGCACAGGCCGCCTGCGCACGAGCACATAGCCGCGCGCAAAAGGGCGTATTGGCGATGGCACAGACGTGCGGACTGCACGTTTGTGCCATCGCCAATAGCCCGCAACCGCAAGCCGTATTGTGCGAATGCACAATAGGCGCGCCCACACACAAAAACACCAAAAACTCCTTGTTCCCGATATGTATTAAATATAGAATTTTTGGGCTTTACTTGTTTTTACACTTTTTTGCGGAGTCTTTTGGATATGAAAAATAGAGTAACCTTATTTCTTTGTGCCGCTATTTTGCTGGCAGCAGGCTGTTCTGACGATTCTTCCGGTAAAACGTCGAAGCCTGATTCCAATACATGCTCACCCAAATGCAGCGAAGGCTTTTCTTGCAGGGATGGAAGCTGCGTAAAAGACGATTCAGGCACCTGCACGCCGGAATGCAAGACCGGATTCTCTTGTAAAAACGGCGAATGCATCGAAGATGACAAAGATAATTCGTGCGACACATGCAATTCCGATGAAATCTGCGTCAACGACGAATGCAAACCGTGCCCCAACATCGTTTGTAACGGCACATGCTGCGGCGAAAACCAGGTCTGTCACGAAAACAGGTGCAGCGAAAAAATCGTCGACAATACATGCAGTGCCTGTGCGGACGACCAGTTCTGTGAAAATAATACCTGCAAGCCCTGCCCCCATGAGATTTGCAACGGCATCTGCTGCAAAGCCGATGAAAAATGTGATTTGTTCACCCGGGAATGTGCTGCCACCGACAACGGAGCCGCCTCATGCAACGGCTTTTACTGCGATGAAACCGAAGTCTGTACGGAATCCGGCGAATGCGCCATAAAATGCAATGACGGCCGCCTTGGCTGCGGCCCTCTGGACACGTGCTGCAAGGAAAACGAAACCTGCGTCGACAACAAATACTGCCGAATCGTATGCGATGAAACGCACGTTATATGCGGCAAAGCCCAGGAAGAAATATGCTGTGACGAAGGCCTCGTGTGCGAAAATGACCAGTGTCTTATCCCGTGCGAGGGAACGCGATGCGGTGAATCTCTCGAATTCTGCTGTGACACCGAAGAAATGGTTTGTGCCTTCAATCACTGCGTCAAACCAACCAGCACAGCCCCGTGTGCAACGGACGACGACTGCGATCTATGGAGCTTTTGCGATACCGCATCCCATCGATGTCTCTCCCAGTCCGAAGATACCAATGCCTGCATCTATCGTCCGCCTATTGCCGAGTTTAAGCCCAAAGTCAAATGGCACTGGACGAATGGCACGGGCGTTCATGGAACGCCTATCGTCATCAATCTGACCGATGACAATGGCGACGGAAAAATCGATGAAAACGATATCCCGGAAATCGTCACGAACACCAACGACAGCCAGCTCGCGGCACTGGACGGAAAGACGGGAATACCGCATGCCATAACCGAAAAAGGCCTGTTCAATTCATGCGACGACATTGCCGCAGCCGATATCGACAACGACGGAGAAATCGAAGTTCTTGCACCGACATCCGGAACATCAAAAGAAAGCCACGGTCTCAAGGCCATGGTTTTGAAAAAACAGAATGACGGCACATACAAGTGGAAAGAAAAACACTTCATCCAGGCCACCAATCTGACGCCGCCGGCCAGCGGCGCCTACGGAATAGACCTCCATCCCACCATTGCCGATATCGACAGCGACGGTCATGTCGAAATCGTCACAACAAACGGCATCATCAAAGCTGATGGCGACTGGAAGGACTTTTCCTGCAAACTCAACATCAAATCCTCCATCAATGTCTGGTCATACTACGATCTGTTCGCAGTCGTCGATCTCGACCAGGACGGCCAAATGGAAATCATTCTCAACGAAGTTTACGACAACCAGTGCAACGTCATCATCCCGGCCGATTCCAAAAAATGGAACTATGCGGCTGCCGCCGATCTCATACCGGATGAGAACAATCCGGAATATCCGGGTGAACTGAAGCCCGAAATCGTCCGCGTCAGAAGCGGTTATGTGAGCGTCTGGAAAGTGTATAAAAACGACGGCAAATGGACGCAGAGAATGATATGGGAAGAAAAGCAGACGTCCACTTCGGGCGGCGGCAATCCGGTCATTGCCGACTTCGACGGCAATACACAGCCCGATATCGGCGTTGCCGGACGAACGCATCTGACTGTTTTCAACGGTCAGACAGGAAAGATTATCTGGGCAAGCAAAACGCAGGATGCCACGAGTGAAAAAACGGGAGCGTCGGTGTTCGATTTTGAGGGCGACGGCATAGCCGAGGTTGTCTATCGAGATGAAGTCAAAATCCGCATTTATGCGGGTCCAGGAGCCGGCAAAGATGAAAACGGCAAAATCATTGATGCCGACAAAGACGGCTATATGGATGGAAAAATCCTGTGGGAAGAGGCCAAAACATCGGGCACCATCATCGACTATCCGCTCATTGCCGACGTCGACAACGACGGCCGAACGGAAATCGTCATTGCAAGCAACATCAAAGACTGGACGCCGGCAGGTCTGGATGTCGGCATTACGGTTTACAGTGATTCAAACGACAACTGGGTCAGAACGCGGCGCATCTGGAACGAACATGCCTATCACGTCACCAATATCAATGAAGACGGCACCGTTCCAATGCCGGAACAGGCCAACTGGCTCAACAAGCGACTCAACAATTACCGGGCCAATACGCAGCCGTCCTCGGGCTTTAATGCGCCAAACTTTGTTCCTGACGGCCTGAAAGCCAGCACCGATCAGTGCAAGAAATCCGGCACCATTCGTCTGACCGCCTCCGTTAAAAATGCCGGCTCTCTTGGTATTTCCATTCCTGTTTCTGTTTCTTTCTATATTTCGGATTACGAATATGAAGGGAAAAAATATTCAATATATTTAGGAACTGTACAAACCACTTCGCCGCTTGCCCCCGATGGCACGACCGATGTCATTTTTGACTGGGATCACAATGCCACGATTGATGTCGACGGAACGCCGGTCCATCTCGATTTTACGGGCAAAAAAGCAAAAATCACATATATTGTCGACGACGATCACAACCAGCATGACGACTACATTCCATTCAATGAATGTCATGAAGAAGATAACACAGGACTTTCGGATGAAGTAACGTTCTGCGAATCGAACGTCATGTAATATATATAATCCGTATTGAGTGAAGCACAATATCGATAGAGACGCGCTTTGCGCGTCTCACATGGCGTATTAGCCTTGATGAATTTTACTCACGCTCATTGCCCTGCCTTAACAGGCCATTGCATACAAACCGGCGCACGCTCCGTGTTACTGTCATATTTCGCTGCATTCCACATGGATAAATCTACACTGGGTCTTCGCCTATTGCCTGCAGCAATACGGCTTCGCGCCGAACCTATTGCATACGGCTCGGCATTGGCTTCGCCTATGCCTACGGCATACGGCTCCGCATAATTAATCTGAGAATGCTTCTAAATTCTATTCTGTCGAATCGCTTCCAAATAAATAAAAGGTGCTTCTGCTTTTAAGGAAACTCTGAATAAAACGATATTTTAAAGCAGAAAATTATGAAAGCCGGGGGGGCCGAGAAGGCAGGCGTCCGGTGGACGGCTGGCATCGCAGAACCCAGTGAGCAAATGAAATGAACGAGTTGGAGAGCCGACAGGCTCGGGATACGAAGTGCATTTCATATTGCGAACTGAGGAGGGGCCCCGGCGAGGAATCAATAGTCAGGCTGCTCAAAAAGCTTATACCACCTAAAAACATTGAGGATTCCAAAGGACTCAGTCCTTTGGCGGGGTTCGGGGCAGAGCCCCAGAAAAACAATTAATCAGACCTTCCTAAAATGATGGAAGACTATTTTAAAGAACACGATGAAGAAGTCATTGCAAACGCAAAACTCATAATCATCGAAGAGGCAACGCCTGAAATCATCGAAGAGGCAACGCCTGAAATCATCGAAGAGGCTGCTCCAAAGATTATTGAAGATAATGCCTGTGATATCGCCAAACGCCTTCTCGCGCTTGGTGTAAGTCTTGACGATATACAAAAAGCAACGCAATTGTCGTTTGAACAAATACAAAGTCTTATTCAATAATATATAATTGCGACGGTTAAAGTTAGTGAGTAGTGAGTAGTGGTTATTTTCCCCATGAAGCTGAATTGCATTCAGCGTAGCGACAACAGAGGCCGGCCGAAGGCTGTGTAGAGGGGAAATAACCCGCGTAGCGGAATAATATCCGACGATTTTTCAGTCGGCATGTCGAATAGTTCCCGGCTCGACCAAAATCCCTCATCAAGTTTTTCCACTTTGTCTATGCTTTCATTTTATGTTATCTTGATAGTGGTCTTTTAGCAACTGTCAATGTGAATGATTTGATTTCATATTGACAGTTTTTGGGGATAAACTTTTATGAAAAAGACATTTGTATTTTCTCTTTGTGCAGCGATGACGATCCTTG
>JAZRVP010000273.1:0-1162 GCA_045599245.1 Myxococcota bacterium | reverse complement strand
CTACACATGCATTGCCGACTTGAACCAGATTTTTATCTGCATCACAAACGCAGGCTCCGGCCGTTCCCTTCCAACCATTGGCTTCATCGCAGGCACATGTATTATCCGTTTCAACCAAGGTCTCATTGGCATTGCAGACGGTGATTTGAGTACATACACCCGATTTATTCATATAACCAGTCGGGCAAACGCACGATGTGCCGTCACTGATCCAGCCTTTTGCACTGTCACAGGCACAGACATTGAGTCCATCCACATAAGTCTGACCATCAGAGCAGGTGACTTTATCTTCACATTTATCACCGGCAGGTACCTGGGCACTATCTGAACAAGTGCAGCTACCGGCTGTTCCCGTCCAGCCTTTTTCCGTATTGCAGGCACATGTATTATCCGCTTCAACCCATGTTTCGTTGGCATTGCAAACAACTTTGCGAACACAAACGCCATTCACATTGACGAAACCTTCTGCGCAGGCACAGCTACCGGCGTCGCCAGTCCATCCTTTGGAGGAATCGCAAACACATGAATTGCTCGATTTTTCCCAAACAGCATGATCTTCAGTGCAGGGAACAACCGATTTACACTCACCACCGATTTCAACGTAACCGTCTTTGCACTGGCACAAATCAGCATTGCCGATCCAATTACCGTTGTAATCGCAAACACAAGTATTGGTCGTTTCATCGAGAACGTTGTGGGCATCGGAACACGTTTTCTTTTCTTCGCAGGTATTGCCAATTTTGAGATAACCTTCGGCACAATTACAGTTTCCTACCGTGCCCGTCCAATGCGCATCCGTATTGCAGGAACAAGTGTTGTCGTCGCTATGATATATTTCTTTAACGGCATCACAACTCACGATCGGTTCACAAGCATTATTCTTGAGGAAATATCCCGGTTCACAAACGAATGAACACACGGCCTCGGTGTCATACGTGCAAATGGTATTGGCATTATCAACCGTTGCACAGGCATCATCGGTCAGATCAACGAGTTTTCCGTCATTGCATTTGGCTTTGTTCGTGCCTTTGGCGTTGCAGACAATCGCCTCATGTGAGATTTCATCGTTTTCACCGCAATTGTAATACGCACGACAGATATTGAGTTTCGAGTCACAAACGGGTTTTCCGTTGTTGACGGAAGCACAATCAATACCATTGCC
>JAZRVP010000272.1:0-22131 GCA_045599245.1 Myxococcota bacterium | reverse complement strand
AAATCTTCTGAAATATGAGCGGTGATTGGCTAAAAGCAGATTATTACGCAATTATTAGGCAGAATTTGACAAGAGCCGGGGGGGGGCCGATTCAGCTTCACTTTTTCAGTCAAAGATTTTTTCTTTGGAAATTAAACATTTGTATTTTTTGGGGCGGCGGGCTATTGGCTAAAAGCCAATACGCCCTGCTGCTCGCGCTATCGGGCAGGGCCGATACGCACTCGCAACTTTTCTGCATGCTTCTCTCTCAACCCTAACCGACTCGCAGCAACAAAAAAATAGCGGCACAATGCATCAGGCTGTGATAAAAGGCATCGGTCTTTTTTTCTGCATGGATGGTAATTATGGATGCAAATGCAAAATTAGAAGCACTCAAAACGTTTTATTCCGAAATGGAAGGAAAAAATCACTTCGAACTTCTCGGCATTCCTCAGACTGCTGACGACGGAGCTGTCCGCAGTGCCTATTTCGATCTGTTGAAAAAATACGGTGCCGATCACTTCCATCATGTCGTCGATGCAGACGGAAAAAAAGCTGTCGACGAAGTCAACAAACAGCTGCGAAAAGCCTACGACGCCATCGGAAAGAAATCAAAACGTGAAGCCTATATTGCACAGCTCAACGGAACCGCTGACGACCCAGGACCCGAAATCGATATCGCTGCTGTCTTCGAAGCCGAACAGGCCACTTCTCAGGCACGCTCTCTCATGGAACGCGGCGAATTCAAAGTCGCCATCCAAAAACTCGAAAAAGCCAGAAAAATCGACACTAAAAATCCTGAAGTCGATGTACGTCTTGCTTATTGCAACTACATGATTAGTGAAGTCGGCGCCAACGGCAAACGCGACGTCAACTTCGTGCGCGACACACTTGAACAGCTCGAAGCTAAATGCGAAGCCCTTCCAAACGCCGATTTTCTTCGCGTTTTCCTCGGCGATGTCGAAAAACTCGAAGGACACGAAGACAAAGCCCTCGAATGGTACAAGGCTGCTCTCAAAATTAATAAAGAAAATATCTCGGCTAAACGCGAAATCAAGCTCGCTGAAGAACGAAAGCAACGCGAAATGGAAGCAGAAAAGGCCCCCGCAGGCATTAGCTTCGATTTGAACGGCATCGTCGGAAAAATCAAAGGTCTCTTCAAAAAATAATGAAGTCTCCCGCGAATACTGGTTCGCTGGAAGTTTCTGCCAATCAGAAACTTCCCTGCGTCATTTTTCTCTGACTCACTCGGAGTACGCCGTTGTTAAATGATTCGACGCAGATTTCAGGCAGTAAGCCAAATATGATGACCGGTTCCAATGAATCGCCTCTGCTCAAAGAACTGTCTTTCCAGCTGGCGGTTACAAGAGCCATGCTCAAAACCGTCGAAACGGACCAGATTCTATACATCATACTGTCCGGTCTCACTCACGGTGACGGTCTCAATTTCAATCGCGCCGTTCTCTTCCTCGCATGGGCGCGAAGAAATGAACTGCGAGTCTCCAGAAGCGCAGGCCCGGCAAACGGCGAAGAAGCTCATCGAATCTGGGAAGGCGTCAAGGCTGAAAAACTCAATCTTGAAACCCTCTTCGACCGCTATCAAATGTGCTCTTCACAGTCACAATATCTGACCGGTAAACTCCTCGGATTCTCTCTCAAACTCGATGACGCAAAACCTCTCGAATCCCTCAGCGCAACTCACTTTGAACTCCAGGACATCATCGCTCACTGCGCCGCAACCAGAGCGCCTTTCATTATCAACGGCGTTGAAGCCTCCTATAAAGACTGGATTACCGGCGATTTCCTCACTTTCAAAAATTTCGCCTGCGCCCCAATCTTCCTCAAAGACGAAGTCTTCGGCATCATCCTTACCGACAACTATTTCAATGCTCGAATTATCGACAACAGCGAACTGCGAGGCCTGACCGGTGTCGCAAACCTCGCTTCCATTGCCCTTGAACGTGCTCTGCTCTATCGAAAACTCAAGGAAATGGCTCAGCTCGACGGTTTGACCGGCGTCTTCAACCGTCGTTATTACGAAAAATCACTCCACGAAGAATTCATTCGTTCAAAACGACTCGAACGCTCCCTGGCCATGATCATCTTCGACATCGATTTGTTCAAATCATGCAACGATACTTATGGCCATGAATGCGGCGACAGAGTGCTCAAACAGTTCGCTCAGCTTTTACGCGCCAATACGCGCGAAGAAGATATGGTCGCTCGATACGGCGGCGAAGAATTTGTCGTTCTTCTCACCGGCGAAGCTACCCCTAAAGACGCACTCGCCGCCGCCGAAAAAATTAGACAAATCGTTGAAAATACTCCCTTTGACGATTTTGAACCCGGCAAAATCACCGTCAGTGCAGGAATCAGCATCGTCAATCCGAACGAAGGATTCGAAAATCTCTTCACAAGAGCAGATCAGGCCCTCTACGAAGCAAAACGCTCAGGCCGGAACTGCGTCCGTCTCTTCGGTGTTTAATGCATCAATTGCTGGACTCAATACACCACCCGCCGATTTGAAAAATATTTTCATTCCCGGCACTTTTGTGTATTCACCTCAAAATTAGATGAATATTTCTATAGTCTTATGAAAAATATTCATATTTTCAGCACTTTTCGCAAAGGAAATACAAAATGAAAAGAAAAACTTTTTTCATCATTGCATCCTGTGCCTTGATGCTGGCTTTCACGGGCTGCAAAAAAACAGAAACAGCACCTGAAATCCAAACCGCAGCCGAAGCCTCTACCCCCGAAAACGATGCTCCTCGCTGGGGCGGCATGATGCCTCCTCCCCCATTTGGCATGGAACAATACGTCCGCAATGTTACGGAAATATGCGGAAACGGAACCGACGATGACAACGACGGAAAAGCCGACTGCAGCGACTCAGACTGTGCCGGTTTTATCGACTGCGTCAAACACAATGCACCCGTTGTCGATGATGCCAAATGCATCGCCATAGACCTGGCCAATCCGTCCTCAAAAGAAGACGTTGAAGTTAAAAAAGCGGACAGCAGCATCGATATCAGCATCAACAGCGACCGCAAAGTCTGCCTCAAACTGAGCGGCAAACACGACGGCAGCGTCACAGTTCTTTCAGCCAGAAACGCCGATGTCGATGTCATATTCGACAACATCGATATCGTCAGTGACGCCGCTGCCGGTTCACTCAAACTCAAATCCGCCAACAAAGAAAAAGGCAATCGATTTGTCGTCCGTCTCGACGGCGAAAACCGACTGACAGGAAACGGCACCAAAGCAAGCAACAAGGTGCTTTCCTGCACGACAAACCTCGAGATCGTGGGTCAGGGGTCTTTGGCAGTCACAGCCAGATACAAAACCGGCATTGAAGTCGATGATGTCATGAGCGTTCACAGCGGCAAAATTACAATCGATGTGATTCGCGACAACACAAATACCGATCTCAAAGAAAAAGGCTTTGGCATTAAAGCCGGCAACGGTCTGTTTGTGGCAGGCGGCGACATCGTCATTAACGGCCGCGACAACATGACGAATTACGAAACACGCGGCATCAAAATCGACGGCAACGAAAGCGAATACGGGGCCGGCAAAGGCTATATGGTCATGACGGGCGGAAACGTGACGGTTGAAACCGACGGCAAAGGCATTTCTGCCGGCTGGTCCCAAAAAGACGACGGAAAAACAGAAACAGCCGATGACGATCCGTTCCCCGATATCACGATTGCAGGCGGCGTCGTGCGCATTCACACCTATGCAGCGCCAAGAGAAAGCCGCCGCATGGGGCCTCCTCCAGGAATGAACCCGGACAATCTCCCGGACGATATGCCGGAAGAAATCAAAGCTCAGATCAAAGCTCAGTTTGAAGCCGAAAAGAATGCCCCAAAAGACGAAACCCCGACACTGAGTCCTGAGGGCCTCGAAGCCAAAGGCTTCCTCATGATTAAAGGCGGCGAAATCCACATCATTTCGACAGACGATTCGATCAACGCCGCAGGCAAAGTCGAAATTTCCGGCGGAAAAATCTTCGCAAGAGCAACCGAAAACGATGCCCTGGATTCGAACGGCACGATTCTCATATCCGGCGGCGAAGCCATTCTGATGGGGGCCAACGAACCGGAATGCGGCCTTGATGCCGACTCGTCAAGGAATGTCAGCTATTCCGGAGGATTTGTGATTGCCATGGGAGGCGAAAACAACGCGCCGGGAACGATTGAAGGCAATTCGTCGTTCGTTCAGATCGATCTGGTCGAGAAGATGCACGGCGGTCCCGGCGGACATGGCCCCGGCGGTCCGGGAATGGGCGGTCCCGGCGGTCCGGGCAAACGTCAAAATACTAAATCAGTTTTTGCCGGCAAAACACTCGCCGTGACAGCCGCCGACAGCAACGACGTTCTGGCAGCCGTCAAAATTCCAGACGACTATTGTGGCGGCGGAAACCTGCTCGTTCTCTCCGACAAGATTGCCAAAGACGGCAAGTATGTCGTCTATACCGATGCCGCACTGACGGGAAAAGACGGCTCAGAACTCACCTGGTTTGACGATGCGATGCTCACGAGCAGTGCAACAGCCGCCGGTGAGGAAAAGAAAGATCTGACGGGAGGCGCTCCCACCAAGGGCATGTTTGACAATTTCGGCGGTCCCGGCATGGGTGGCCCGGGAGGTCATGGCCCCGCCATGGGCCGAGGGCACAGCGACAAACCCTCGGATGCACACGCCGACAGGTAAATCCTGAAAACAACCTCAATACCGGATATCCGGAAACTCCGTTTTGTATCGCATGGATCGGCGTATCGGCCCTTTGACGATAGCCGATCCCCATTTTTTTCGGCCTGTGCGTATTGGCCAAAGGCCGATAGCGCAGGCAGTTTCAGTGCGTATCGGCCAAAAGGCCGATAGCACGCCATAAAAATACAAACAAACCTCATTTTGGGAATATTTTGAGCCAATCCCTGGTTACCAATCGTTCATTCTGCTCCCCTCAGGATGTATCCACGGGACGCACATGTGGCACATTTGCTTGCAATATCACGGTGATTGCGTAGAATACCCCCGGGGGATTGTCAGAAATTTCAAGGAGACATTTATACATGCGAAGATTCAGTTTTTTAGCGCTGTTATTGCTATGCAGCCTGCTCACAGCCTGCCAGAAAGAGGAAGGAAATTCAGGCGCAATGTCCGAAGAAGGCGAAGTGCTGACCTCCGTCGAAACGACGACCGTCACGACCACGAGTTTTACGAGAACGCGTGCATACGTCGGCAATGTTTCGGCAGCAAAGCAGGTTAAAGTCATTCCGCTTGCAAGCGAACGCATACTCGAATACCCCTGGGAAAATGGCGATTATGTCAAACAGGGTGAAATGATTGCCCGAATTCGAAACGAAGTATCCAAAAAGGGGCTCGACGCGTTAAATGCTCAGATTAAAAGTGTTGAAGCTCAGCTCAAGGCCGCAGAACGCGAAGCCGCCCGTGTCAAAAGCATGTATGAATCCAACATCGTGAGCCGTCAGAATTACGATCAGGCAACCGACGGCGTGACAACGCTCAAGGCAACCATGCAGCAGCTTCTTGCCAACCAGGAACAGACAAAACTCGGTCTAGACTATGCAAAAGTCGTCGCACCAATCAGCGGCGTCATCAGCAACAAGAATTCCGAAGTCGGCGACATTGCTTCTTCTGCTATGCCTTTGTGCATTCTCAACGATCTCGAAACGCTCAAAGTCACTCTCAACGTCAATGAAGGCGACACTCCCTATCTTTCCCTCGGGCAGGAAGTCCAGATTCGTTTTGATGCTTTTCCCGGTGAAATCGTGATGGCAAAGATCACGCGAATCATGCCCTACGTCAATTCTTCGACCAGAACGAACACGGTTGAAGCCGAATTCCCAAATGTGAAATTAGACAACGGCCAGTACAAATACAAACCAGGCATGTACTCCCGCGCAGAACTGGGTCTTCAGACGACGAACGATGCACTGGTCATTCCGCCGACAGCGGCCATTCTTGAACCAGAACTTCTGCTCAAACAGGTTTCAGGTCAGACGCTTCGCCGTATTTATGTTTTGGCCAGTCAACCGGATGCCAACGGTGAAACGACAGCCGAAGGCCGTGAAATTGAAATCGGTGAATACGCAGGCGAAGTCGTGGAAGTTCTGAGCGGCCTCAAAGCCGGCGATCAGCTGATCGTTCGCGGCCACCACTCGCTCCAAAACGGCGACAAAGTCAAAGTCATCAAATCGACCATTCAGCAATTGCCGGCTCCGGCAGTTCCACCGGCTCCGGCTGCAGTTCCGGCTCAGGATGCAGCTCCGGCCGGAGCCGAGGCTCCGGCCCTGGATGCGGCTCCGACCGATGCACAGGCTCCGGCTCAGAATGTTAAAAAAGCCGACAAAAAAGCCGACAAAAAAGCTGACAAGTAATTGCGCCGGTATGGCCCATGCGGCCCCACTGCGAAATCATTGGCGCGCAGCTCCTCGAAAGTTGATGCGCCTTTTTTCATGATTTCTATCGTAACACATTGATTTAAATCAATTTTTATTCAGTCAAATGTGTTTTTGGCTGTTTAAATGATTGAAAAATATGAGGTGAGAATGAGTTTAGCTGGGTATTCCGTAAAGAACCGAGTCACGATGACGATGATTTTTATCATCGTATGTCTGTTCGGTGTTTTCTCATTCAGCCGACTGCAGCTCGATCTGTATCCTGACATGGATATTCCGTACATCATTGTCATGACGACGTATGTCGGAGCGAGCCCGGCTGATATTGAAACCCTGATCTCGAGACCTGTCGAAGAAACGGCTGTCTCGGTCACGGGGGTTAAAAATGTCATGTCGACCTCAAAGCAAAATGTGAGCATGGTTATGCTCGAATTCGACTGGGGATATGACATGGATCAGGCCGAGATCGATACGCGAAGCAAACTCGATCTCGTCGAAGGACAGCTTCCGGATGAAGTCGATGCAACATACGTCATCGCGATGGATCCGTCGATGCAGCCAATCGTACTCTTCAACCTGACCGGTGATATGCCGGCCTCCGAAATCCGTCATATCGCGGAAAAACGCATTCAGCCGAAGCTGGAACGCGTCGATGGCATTTCATCCGTCGAAATCGGCGGTGGCGAACTTCGAGAAATTCACGTTCGCTTAAACCCGCAGAAACTTGAAGCCTATAATATTTCAGCTGCAAACATTTATGGCATGATCAAGGCCGAAAACGCTCAGTCCGTCGGCGGTTATATCGAAGCCTCCGGACGAGACCTTAACATTCAGACACAGGGAAAATTCAAGAGTGTCAAGGAAATCGGCGAAATTTTATTGGGCATGGGTGCCGATGAAAAAGGACAGATGATCCCGATTCGACTTCGCGATGTGGCTGAAATCGAAGACACGGTTGAAGAATCTCGCCGTTTTATGCGAGTCAACGACAAAAGCGCCGTCATGATGATGGCCTCCAAACAGTCCGGCGCCAATACGGTTGAAGCCGCCAACGGTCTTCTCAAAGCCATTCCTGAAGTTCTGGCCGACATTCCAGAACTCAAATACAACATCATCAACAACCAGGCCGAATTTATCGAGAGTTCGATTTCAAACCTGCAGGAAACGGTTATTCTCGCGGTTGTCATCGTCTTCCTCGTCCTTTTGGCTTTCTTCCGCAGCATTTCGACCTCTCTGGTCGTTGCAACGGCAATCCCGGTTTCCCTGCTTGGTACGTTCGGCTTCATGACAGCCATGAACATGACGCTCAACGTGCTCTCGCTTGCCGGTCTGTCGCTGGCTGTTGGTATGCTCGTCGATAACGCCATCGTTACGCTTGAAAATATTTTCCGTCACCGCGAAGAAGGCGATACCGCTTTCCAGTCGTGTGTTACCGGTGCTCGTGAAATTGCAATGGCCATTACGGCTTCTACGCTCACGACCATCGCCGTTTTCCTGCCGATCCTCTTCCTGCCGGGTATTGCAGGTATTCTGTTCCGCGATATGTCCCTGACGATTTGCGGTGCCCTGACGATTTCTCTCATCGTCGCCATCACATTCGTTCCGATGCTGTCATACTATCTGCTCAAGAGCCCGAAATTTGACAAAACCGTTAAAAATAACTCCGGCATTTCCGTCGACGATCTTTCGACGCTGAATGAAGAAGAGGCAAAAACATTCACGAACCGGATGCGCAAAGGTTATGAAGGCTTCCTTCGCGGCTGCATTCGCCACAGATGGGCAGTCACTATCCTCATTCTGCTCATGTTTGTCGCATCCTGCTGGGGATTCATGAAAATTCCTAAAGAATTCATGCCGACCTCCGATGACTCGTTCATGACTGTCAAAATTCAGACCGAAATGGGCACGGATGCCAAATCGACATTTGCCGTTGCGCAGGAAGTCAAAAAAATCGTCGAAAAGACAATTCCCGCAAAAGAACGAAGAATGGTTGGTGTCGATGCCGGGTCTTCCGATTCCGGTTTCAGTGCCATGTTCTCCAATGGTGTCAACTCGGCAACGATTCGTATTCCTCTCGTTAAGCCCAAATACCGCGATCGCAGCATTACCGAAATCATCGATGCCACACGAACGGCTCTCAAAGACGTTCCGGGTATCACATATCAGGTTGCCGGCCGTGGCGGTCCTGGTGGTTCCGGCGGTGATATCGACCTCGAAATCTATTATGACGACATTCAGGTCACGCGTACGATTACAAACCGCATCAAACGTTATGCCCTGACGCGTCCCGACATCTCCGAAGTCAAACTTTCCGTTGATGAACAGAAACCTCAGATTCAGATCGATTTCGATCGTGAAAAAATGTCTGAACTCGGTCTCACAACGAGTGCCGTCACGACCCTCGTCACAATCTTCTTCCGTGGTCTCGATGCCAGTGCCTATCTCGAAGACGGCGACGAATACGATATCGTTGTTCGTTATGACCGTTCCTTCAGAAACGACATTCACGAAGTCGAAAATATGCCTATTCAGACCAGTTCCGGGGCCACAGTGCCGTTGAGCACAGTCGCTCACGTCTACGAAAATCTTGCCCCGACCCAGATCGATCGTAAAAACCAGGAACGCTACCAGAAAGTCAGCCTCATGCTGACCAATACCTATGAAGATCCTGTGACCCACAAACAGGTCAAGAAAAACCTCGATAAAACAATCGCCGACATGGAAGAATACCTGAAGGCGGAAATGAAGAAGGACAAGGATGAAAACGGTATTGAATGGTATTACGGCGTTTCCGGTATGGCTGAATACTTCATGGATTCATTCGGCAATATCAAATGGGCACTGCTCGTCTCCATCGTACTCGTCTTCATGGTCATGGCATCTCAGTTTGAAAGCTATCGCGAGCCGTTCATTGTTATGTTCACAATTCCTCTGGCTCTAATCGGTGTCGTCGGCATTTTTGCCCTCACGGGACGAACCATTGATATGTCTGGTCTGATTGGACTCATCATGCTGGCCGGTATCGTCGTCAACAACGGTATCGTTCTCGTCGATGCCGCTAACCAGAACCGCGACCGAGGCATGGACAAGGTCACGGCAGTCGTCAATGCAGGACGTACCCGTATGCGCCCCGTTATGATGACGGCTCTGACAACGATTCTCTCCATGATTCCACTCGCCCTGCAAATCGGCGAAGGTTCTGAAACCTGGTCCGGACTCGGTACTTCCGTTATCGGCGGCCTGACTCTTTCAACCTTCTTTACACTCTTCTTCGTCCCCATCATGTACACGTTCTTTGCTTCCAATAAACACGAGATTCAGGAATTTGAACATGAAGACACGCGTTCACTGGCTGAAATTCACCAGGAAGAAGCCCGAATAAGAGAAGAAGCCGAAAAGAAAGCAGCTCAAGCCCAGACTCAAAAGGAAAATTCCACGAAATGATGGAAATAAGAACCTGATTTGTGGATAAAATTCACAGATTGAAATAAAAGACCCCGGCCGGTTGTTTCAGGCCGGGATTTTTTTAATCGATCCCTTCGAACCAAATCACCTTGAAACTCAACAAAGTTCAGGTCGCTCATGAAAATATCGAAAAATCCATTTCTGCTTGCCTCATTGATGAGTGCTTCACTTATTTTTGGAGCAACAACAGCTTCTGCACAGGATCCGGAGCCCGCAGCCAACTCACTCGATGACGCGGAATCCGTACAACCCGCTGCAGAACTGCCCAAATTAGAAATTCAGGACGATGAAGGTGCCACGGCAGTCCCGTTTTATGATCCGTCACTCATCGACCCGAGCGTCGGCGAAAAAACGAATAAAAATACGCAGGCTGCCCGAAATATGCTCGAAGTCACGCATGATGCCCCAATGCCCGGCATCAAAGACAGAGACGCAGCCCATCAGCAGGGGCTCCCGGGTGAATCCTACCTCGAAGCGCAGGTTGAACAGATTTCCGAATTAAATGAAATCAAGCTGGGTCCTGCGATGTCCCTCAAAGAAGCCCTGCTTCTTGCGGACGAACAAAACCTCGATCTGGCCAGTGCCAAAGTCAAACTCGATACTGCTAAAGCCCAGCTCAAACAGGCCTGGGCATTGCTGCTTCCAAACATCTCGGCCTCTTTGTCGTGGGCTCACATGGGAACCCCGACGGATGGTGCCGCAAGTGCCCGTTCCGCCGTTCAGACTGTCGGAAAAACGCTCTCCGGAATTGGCGCCCAAATGGGACAGGCAGAGGATGCCACAACAAAACTGATGTCGGGAGCCATCACACAGCTCGGTGACGGAATGATCACCGCTGCTGACCAAATTCCAAGTGCACTCGTTCAGGACGCCCTGGCATTCAACGTGACCGTCGGGATGTCGCTCATCAATGTCGCCGGCTGGTTCCAGCTCCGAATGCTGGATGAAGTCACAGATATTACCGAACTCGGCATCGAAAATGGTCGTCAACAGCTCCTCGTCGGCGTTTCCCAGGCCTATATGGCCGCTCTCCTTTGCGGCGAAGTCGTCAAAGTTCAGCGCGTTCAGCTCAAATCAGCTCTCGATCAGCTTTCTCTCGCTCAAGGACGCTACGATCGCGGTGCAGACGTCAAACTCTCCGTCATTCAGGCTCAGTTTGCCGTCGAAAAACAGCGTCAGGCTCTTATCGACTCGATCTGGTCTTATGAAACAGCCCGAGACACCCTCGCCAATCTCCTCAATTTCGACGGGCTTCCCGTTCCTCAGCCGACGCGTCTCAAAGGCGTCAAATTTACTTCGGATGAAGACCTCGAACAGGAAGCCATTGAACAGAACAGAACCCTCAAAATCAACCGCATGACCCAGCACGTCAACGAACTCAACCTCAATGCGGCAATCGCCAACTTCATGCCCACTCTGAGCGGATTCTGGAAGTACGATTACACCTGGAGCGATGTCCTGATGAACAACCAGAGCAACTGGAAAGGTTCCGGTTCCTGGACCATGGGTGTTTCGCTGTCCATCCCTCTGTTTGACTATTCAAAATTCGGCGTTTTGGACGAACGCAAAGCGTCGATCCTTGAAACGCGCCTGTCTTTTGAATCAACGCAAAATGCAACGAAAACCGCCGTACGCAAAGCCAAACGTGAATACTTCTCGGCCCTGTTCAGCGTCGACAATGCAAAACGTCAGGTTGAACTGGCCCGCGAAGCCCTCCAGCTCAACGAAGCCGCCTATCAGAACGGCGCCTCGACATTTATTGATGTCAGCAACGCCAGAAACAACGTGGCCTCGGCTTCAATCGCCTATATTACTTCGGGACTTCAGGCTGAACTTTCACTGATTTCACTCATATCGACTTTGGGGCGAGACATCATGGAAGTCGTATATTGATTTTTGGATAAAGAGCCGCGCAAATTGCGCGGCTCTTCGCGTCTATTGCGCCTCGCGCAATACGACGCGTTTGAACGCCGCTATCCCATTCGGGATACGCGGCGTTTTTTTTTAACAAATACCTTGTTGTTTAACACACATGTCGGTAAAGATAGATGAATCAACTTTTTTGAAATTCATCACCATGAATTTCAAACTTTTTCGTAGATAATAAACATGGTAAGGAACGGATATGAGTAAAAAATTAGCATTAATTATGGCTTTTGGCGCCATTTTTGGCATGACATCCTGCGCAGATTCCGAAGAAAGCGGCCCGGGAGCCGGTGATTCATGTACAGCGAACATTTGTAATGGCAATACCGTCATGTCGTGTATTGGTGGCCATCTCGCTGTGGGCGAAACCTGCCCCAACGGATGCGTCAATGGCGCATGTTCACAGAATCCGGTCGTAGGTGCATGCACAAGTGGCGACAAAAGCTGCAGTGCTGCCGGCATTCCTCAGACTTGTGTCGGCGGCCAATGGATTCCTCTGGCCGCCTGTATCGCCGGTCAGACCTGCGTCAGCGGCGTCTGCCAGAACGGTTCCGGTGCCTGCACTGCCGGTGCAACCAAATGTGAAAGCAATGCCGAATTTACCTGTGTCAGTGGTTCATGGTCACAGACAAAAGCCTGCCCCAGCGGCTGCAACGGAAACGTTTGTGCTCAGGAACAGACCACCTGCACTGCCGGTGCAACCAAATGTGAAGGCAATGTCGAGTTTTCATGTTCAGGTAATGCCTGGAATCAGACCAAAGTCTGCTCAAACGGATGCAATGGCAACGTCTGTGCTGCCGACACCGGTTCCTGCACCAACGGCAGTGTAAAATGTGAAAATAATTCGCTCTATCTTTGCACAGCCGGCAACTGGATTTCGACTCAGGATTGTATCAATGGATGCGCGGATGCCACATCCTGCGCCGCTCAAGACTGCACCGGCACAGATACAAAATGTGAAAACAACACCGTTTATTCATGCGTGAGCGGCGCATGGAGTAACCCCATCACCTGCACAAACGGCTGTGATGGTGCGGTCTGCAAAAAGTCCGAAACCGATGCCTGCGCCATCGGTGAAACCAAATGTGACGCCGATATCGCCTATAACTGCACTGCCGGTCAGTGGACCGAAGCCGAAAAATGCCCTAACGGCTGTGACGGCAAAGTCTGCAAAGCAGCCGACGAAACCAAATGCACGCCAAACGATACCAAATGCGAACTCAGCTCCGTTTACACATGTTCCGCCATCGGAACATGGAGCAAAACTCAAATCTGCACCTACGGATGTGACGGAAATGCCTGCAAAGCCGGCGAAGAGCTCAAATGCAAAAAGAATGAAACAGCCATTAACGGCCTCTGCGTTCCGACAGACATGCTCAACGCCAAAGAAGGCACCGATTGTCAGGAAGCCTGGATGAGCGTTGAATATTGTGATGCTTCCGGCAATGCCGTTTTCTGTGACTATGAAGACATGGTCAAAACGGTCGAAAAATGCGAAGCAGGCTGCGCCATTGCTGATTTGTCAAAAGAAGAGGAAGGCTGGCTCTCGGCTGTTTGTAAAAACAGTTTCTCCTCACTGTGCAAAGATGACAAAACAACTTACACGCGTTGTTTCACAGAATACGATGAGGAGGAAGAAGAAGATTATGCCTATACGTTAGGCATCGTTTGCTATCCGACCATTGACGGCAAATTCATCGGCATTAATCCTTACGTTTATGACCTTGATGCTGAGTTCAGCGTTTATACAGGCGAGTGCTCAAGCGGTGAATGCAATGCCGCAGGATCAGCCTGCAAAGCGGTTTGCAGCTCCGATAAAGATTGCCAAAACGCAGATGAGGGCAACTACTGCAGCAAAGAATGGGATATGTGCTATGACTGCAAATCCGATGCTGACTGCACTGAAGATGCCCCCAAATGCTTCACGATGGAAGGCATCGGCTTCTGCACAGAATGCGCACAGAATTCAGACTGCGCCTCCAACCGATGCTTTTTTGGTTATTGTGACGACCCGGAAGCCTGCACCAAAGACTCTGACTGTCTCGAGGGCGAAGAATGCATCAACAAGATTTGCACCATCAAATCCGAACCCGAATGCACCAAAGACAGCGATTGCGGTGCAAAACAGATTTGCCAGAATCAATCCTGTGTGGCTGTCGAATGCAAAGTCGCCTCGGATTGTGCCTCCGGCAAAACCTGTAATACGTCCACACACAAATGCGAAACCACTCCTGTCACAGATGAATGTGCCAATGACAGCGATTGCGGTGCAAAACAAATTTGCCAGAATAAATCCTGCGTTGCCGTCGAATGCAAAGTCGCCTCGGATTGCGCCTCCGGCAAAACCTGCAATACCTCCACGCACAAATGCGAAGCCACAAGCGGCGATGCGACAACGTACAGCACCGACTTCTCATTCGTAACAGGAACAGACACCAGCTATGCTCCGAAAACGCCTTATACTTATACGGATGCAACCTACAACTTCACAATCACCGCTTATGGCCGAGCCAATATGGATGCCTATTCCATTGATGGCCAGGGTATTATCCTCGCCACCAATAAGAATGCGAACAGCAAAATCGAAGTTTCCGGTCTGACCAAAGGCGTTGGCACCGTCACAATGGATGTCAAAGGCTGGGACAAGTCTGACATTGTCGTCAGCTATGGCAGCAAGACGACGGATAAACAGAGCGTAAGCAAATCAGAGAACAAAACTTTAACCTTCCCGATCAATGATGCTTCAGTTACGAGCTTCACCATTACAAGTTCACAGCGAGCTGCGATTGACAACCTGAAGTGGACATCGGCGAAATAATTACACATTTGTTCAACATGAGGCCGCCCGTCGGGCGGCCTTTTTTATATACTAAACCATGAATTATCTCGAACTGGCCCATATCACCCAGCGTCTTGCATTCGATTTAATGGATGCCCGACTTGAACAAATTTGTGACGGTGACAACCGCCTTCAGCTCACCTTCCGACCGTATGGAGAAGATGACGACAGTCGTCGCAGAATCTTTCTCATCATCGATTTTGCCCCAACACATCTCGATATTTATCCAACGACACATCCTCGCAAAGCACCGGCGCAGCCGCAGGCCTTCACGATGCTTCTTCGAAAATATATCGGCAATCACTGCCTGACAGGCCTCCATATCGCCGACAATGACCGCATCGTGACCTTCTCATTCGGTTTCGACGTCTCGACCTATTACGAACTCATCGTCGAACTGACGGGACGATCGCCCAAAATCTTTTTTGTCGAAACCGAATCCCGTTCAATTCTGGGGCGCATTGGAAATGATGAAACACGCTCAGTCCATGAAATCTATACGCCGCCGGAAGCCCATCCTTTGCACGACGAAACCGATCGGTTTGAAAATGCAGAAGACATCTACAAATCACTCGACGGTGAATTTGCCGCACGTGATGAAAGAGAACGCGTCGAAACACTCAAAACACAGGCCTTGAAACGGCTCAATAAGTCACTTGGCCGCGCAGAAAAGCTCATTGCGTCGCTCTCCAAAGACCTGTTCAAAGCCGAACAGGCCGAACAGGAACGAAGCGAAGCAGATTTACTCAATGCATACGCCTGGCAGCTCAAACAAGGGATGTTGACGGCCGAATTGCCGGACTTTGAAACCGGCGCGCCGATGAAAATTGCCCTTGATCCGGCCCTATCCATTCGTGAAAATATTGAAAAACGGTACGCTCACAGCAAACGCATGATTCGATCACGGGAACAGATCACCCAGCGACTCGATCAAACGAAAGAGAGAAAAGTCATTCTCGAAGCCTTGATCGACGTCGTGACCAAAGCCAAAGACGCCTCCCCCATTCTGGAACAAGCGACGGCTATTGATGAGGTCTGTGCCCCGGATGAAAAGAATCGACCTGCGACAAACAACTCTGGAAAAGGCAAAAAATCGGCGCCCAAAGTAACAGTACATCGAGCCTACAAGATATTTAAATCGGCAGACGGAACGCAGATTTTCGTCGGGAAATCAGCCAAAGACAACGATGACTTGACTTTTCATCATTCCAAAGGGAACGACTACTGGCTTCATGTGAGCGGTCTTCCCGGATCGCATGTCGTCGTGAAATCGGCTGAACCAAGTCAGGAAACCCTCATTGATGCCGCCCTTCTTGCGATGCACTATTCGAAACTTGCAAAATCAGAAAGTGCCGAAGTGCATGTCACGCAAGTGAAATATGTGCGAAAACCAAAAGGTTTTCCGGATGGAAAAGTGGAGATACGCGGCGAAAAATGTCTAATTGCCCAAGCCTCAGAAAAGAGGCTCAGCCGGCTGATGCAGACCGAATCATAAATTTGCCGGGCGTATGGCACATAGCCCGGCAGGCTGTCTGTATGCCGCAATGCGGCATAGGACAGCCGACTCAAACCTTATCAAAGACGTGAACGTGGCAAACCAGATCCATATTGACCTGTTCCGGCAATGCCGAAGCCTTGATCCATGTCATAAATTCATCGCCGGGAGCAGCCTGCTGCATGATTTTAAACCAAACCCCGAGGGCAGGTTTAATCTCCATGACGTCGCGATTTTCGCGCAAATAAGTCGAGTCGATGAGCACACCTGTTGAACCGTTCCAGCAGGTCATATCGACCTCGACCGCATCATTTTCAGCCAATTTTTGGGCATTTGTTTGGGTCGAGAACTGTATCCATGCAGCATCAGGTTCGATTTCTGTCAAATTGTCGTCGGGTTTGGCCAGATTTTTCGGCGTTTCGAGCTGGGGAAGAAATTCATCGAGCCACAAATCTTCGACGAGATCAAAAGTCATTCCAGTCATGGCCCCCGGAATCCAGATGCGCGCATGAGCGCCAAGATTCATCTGATGAATCATGGCATCGTGGATTGGATCGAGCTGTTTGCTTTCGTCATTGAGAAAGACGACCATACCGCGTCCGGCACGATTGCTTTCGAGGATTTCACCATCAGTTTTCCAGCGCGAAGCATGAAGCCGAACGGCCTGTCCCGTGTGAGCATTTTCGCCCGTTCCGGGCTCAACCATCCGCCAGTGAACCTGTTCAAAGCCATCAAGCGTCAGCGCATCCTGCGGCGGCGCAGCGACATCCTCCGGTGCCCGATATGCCTCATCAACAGAAATCATCTCGATTTCCCAAATTCTAGCCTGTGATTCGCCCCAGACTCTCACGACGGCTCCGAGCTCCATGACGGGAAGAATTTCTTCGAGAAAGGGCGTGGAATGAGCAATCGCGAGTGTTGCATCACTTTCATCAACGAGTGTGCCCTCGACATTGACGACGCGAAGATGAACTTTTACGGCATCGGTATGAGCCGGTTTGATGCCGGTTCCCTGTTTCAGAAAGATATAAGCGTAACCGGAAGCCGTTTTCAGGGCATTGTCAGGGATCATCATCGACTCACTTGTCTGAGAAGACATCGGTTCTTCCGGAGCAGGAAGCGGAGTCGAGGCACAGGCGGTCAGAAGGCAGGAAAGCGAGCAAATAAGCAGGAATTTTCGCATGTAACGCACTCGAGCATGAAGGAAACGGAGCAAAAAAAAGCCCCCGAATCGGGGGCTTAAAACGAAAAAGACGTGAATTATTTCACGAGGCTCTTGAGGAGCGTGAGAGCACGGCTGTAACGCGCATCGAGTTCCGGACCGTCTTTGAGTTCGGGTTCATTGGGCATCGTGACGAAAGGCACTTCGACGCCATTGATATTGATGAAACCGCATTCTTTTCCGCCGGTGAGTTCATCCCAGTCATCGGATTCGCTGAAGCGAAGGAGGCTTTCTTCGGGGAGGCTGTGGGAAAGGATGGAGCCTTTGGCCCATTCTTTATAGCGCGCATCGTTTTTGCGTTTGGATTCTGCGAAGGAAACCTGCACGTACAGGATAGCGGAACGTTTAAGGATTTCAGGGTCAAGTTTTTCATAAACGTTTCTGTAACCGCCATCGGCCATGCCGCGAGCGAATTCGACGAAAACGGTATTATTGTCGAGATCGAAATCTTTGTTATCGAGATAATTTTTGCGAAGAGCAACGTTGAATTTCGCAATGCTGAGTTCATTGAGCGGATGGTCGGAATTCTGATCATCGAACTGGACATAGCCGAGTTCGTGAGTGCGGGAATAGAGACGCGGATAACCCATTTTTTCCCAGAGATCATCTTCCACGAATTTTTCCCAGAGCCAAACGAAATCATCTTCAAAATAGAGATCGCCGATATGGAAAAGTTCTTTACGTTTTTCAAGCGGAGTGTTGCGAATAAAGTCGATGAGTTCGGATTTACCGCCGCCGGGACGACCATTGAGAAGGATGTAATCAAACGTGTTGCTCATGCTAAAACTCCTGAAGCAGAAAAAATAAAGAAAGGCAAAATTGCCAAAAGAGGACGGGGCTCTTATAGGTCTATTTTGAGGAATGAAACAACAAAAAACCTACAGAGGACAAGGAATTATGCCGTGAATCGGCCTTATGTGGTTACACAAACCACACAAGACCACAAAAAAAGTAAATATAGATATATTAATGTTTCCCGCGATGAGCGATGGCACTTTCGAGGGTTTGTTCCATGAGGGTGATAACGGTCATGGGTCCGACGCCGCCGGGAACCGGGGTAATGAAAGAAGCTCTTTCGGAGGCGGGACCGTAATCGACATCGCCGTGAATGACCCCATCGGGGGTTTTGGTGAAACCGCAATCGACGACGATAGCGCCGGGCTTAATCCAGTCGCCTTTGACGAGTTCAGGAGAACCGGCAGCGACGACGACGATGTCGGCACGTTTGACGTGTTCGGAGATGTCTTTTGTCTTCGTGTGGCACATGGTCACAGTTGCATTTTTTCGCTGAAGCATGAGACTCATGGGTTTGCCGACGATATTGCTTCGGCCGATAACGACGGCATCAAGACCTTTAAGATCGAGATGATAGGCATCGAGAAGACGAATAATTCCTCTCGGGGTACAAGGCTGAAATGCGTTGTCTTCACCGAGAAGGAGAGCGCCCATGGCGGCTCTGGTCAGGCCGTCGGCATCTTTATCGGCACGAACTCGATTGGGAAGTGCGACACTGTCGAGGTGTTTTGGGAGCGGAAGCTGAACAAACACGGCGTCGCATTCGGGATCGTTATTACAGGCATCAATCTGTGCTTCGACTTCAGCCGATGTCACATTTTCATCGAAGTGAAAGACCTCATGTCGGAAGCCCAGTTTCTCGGCCATTTTGCATTTTGTTCGGACATAACTTGCACTGGCTGGATTTTCCCCCACGAGAATGACGCAAATTCGTGGGGCTGTTTCGGGCGTAAAGTGAGCGGCGACGCGTTCACGAATTTCATTTTGAACAGAGAGTGAAACGGCTTTGCCGTCAAGAATTGTTGCAGTCATCTGTTTACCCCTCGCGTAAAAGTGTCAGGATTTCATCGATCGAACGGCCTGTAGGATTCCATTCTCTTTTGAGAGAAATAAAGCGTCCGCCGAGTTCTTCCCATTTTTTTCCATATAAAGCGGCTCGATCATCGATGAGCCAGGTGCCTTCTTTAGCGCAAATATTCTTGGGTTTTGCGATGAAAATGTTCTCAGTATGAAGATTTTCATGAACCCACTGCCATTTTCCGTAAGCGCATTCAGGGAAAGGTGCGGGCGTTGTCAGGACGACACAAGTGGCGCCCGTTTCATTAGCCGTGTTCCAGAGCTCATCCGCCCATGGCAGTTTTGGCAGCTCGATCCACCATTGTGCGCCTTTTGCCCGAACTTTATCCCAAAAATCATCGGGACTTGAAAATTTGCCTTCCACAGAAGGAATGGACAGACCCCATTCACCGATTTCAGCCCATTCTTTCTGTGTATATGTCCCGGGATCATCGCCAAACAGTCTGGCGAGATCGGTGTGCATATCGACGAGCACGCCATCGAGATCGATACAGATAACTTTTGGTTTAACCATCCTTCCTCCTCATTTCGCTGAAACAAAAAATGCCGACCGGAGGTCGGCACTGCGGACAGTGGCGTTTCATAACACACACCATCATTCAATACACGGAATGAATTACGTGTTCAATCGTCCGAGACCATCCAAAACGATGCGCATTGAAGCGGGTCTGTCTTCCGGATTTCTCGAAATGCAGGCTTCAACGACCTTTGCAATGGGCTTTGGCACCATGGGATTGAGTTCACAAATAGGCGTAAAAGAGCCTGCTTCCTGAGCACGATAAATTGCAAAGGGAGACGGTCCATCAAACGGCACTTTCTGAGTGAAACATTCGTAGCAAACGACACCGAACGAATATACATCGGCGAGTGAGGAAATCATATCGCCGCGAGCCTGTTCCGGCGCCATATAATATGGGGTGCCAATGCCTTGTCCGGAGAACGTATTGCCGGGAATTTCCGTCGAACTGGCGATGCCAAAATCCATGAGATACGGATGAAGAGACCCCGTTTCAATCATGATGTTTGCCGGTTTGATATCGCGATGAATGACCCCTTGATCGTGTGCAGCGACGAGTGCTTCTGCGACTTGAATAAGAATGCGCAAACTCATCATGATCGGAAGCAGGGATGTATGGATATATTCGCTAAGATTTTTTCCGTCGATATACCTCATGGTGAAGAAATAAATGCCGTTGATTTCTTCGAGGTGATAAGCCGGAAGGATATAGGCATGTTCAAGAGCTCTCGTTATCTTCAATTCCCGTTTAAATCTCTGCAGCCATTCGGAATTGGAGACGAGTTCAGGACGAAGAACCTTAAGAGCCAGAATATCCGCCATGGTGGTGTCGAGAACTTTATAGACAGTCCCCGTTCCGCCGGACCCAATGGTTTCCAGAATTTGGTATCGGGAACTGGCGAGTACTTCTTCGGGAGAAGCACAAACCGAATCCCGGAGTGCAGGATTAACCGTTCTGAAGCTGTTTGAGCTTCGGTGAATTACTCTGGTTTCAAATTCTCTGGATCTGGTCGGAGAAATCAGTGTTTCGTCCAGATTAAAGGCATCGGGATTCGAACTGGGAGCCTTAATGGAAATCGCATTGGAAAGGATCTGTCGTTCATTGCCGGGAGGAAGCGTTTTAGGAACATCCGCCGAAACATTCGGAACTTCGCCAGTAATCAGGTTAATGACATCATTTCGAGGTTCGGCAGTTTCTCTGGCCAAAACTGGAGGAAAAGGATCGAATTCTGTTTTAAGAGCTTCTGCACGTTTTTCGCACGGAACGTATCCGCCAAGAAGTTCACAAAGTTTTTCGAGTTCCTGAATGAGGAGAGCAAAAGAAGCAAAACGCTGCGCCGGCTGTTCCGCGAGTGACTGCCTAAAGAAATCCGTTGCGGCACTAAGCACATCACCGGCCAGATTTGTTCTGGCCAAAATTTTCGTAATAATACCCCACCGCGGCTCCCATTCATCGGGCTGATATTCATTCGTAATCCCCTGATAAAGCAGGGCGCCGATGGAATAAATGTCCGCCTGAAAAGAAATGGTTTCACGACGACGCCATTCAGGAGCATCGAATTTTTCATTCAGCTCGGTATCGAGAAGGAAACGCCGCCTCATGGATGCTTCCACAAACCCTTTCAGAACGATTTCACCATTCTGCATCATCGTAATGAATGGAGGAATGATGGAACCGTGCAACAGCTGATGCTGCTGAGCTGCATCGAGTATTCGGGCAACATCAAGCAGGATCGACGCATAAAAAGCCGGTGTCAGGCTTTCCGGGTATTTCGAGGCACACGCCGATATTTCGCCGAAAGTGAGCGTTGAACATGTATAAGGGTACAGCGCAAAGACCCCGAGTGAACGGCTCATGCCGATTTCCTGAACCGTCAAAACACCAGGCAAATGCGTTGCCAATGATTTGCGGCATGCGTCCTGAAAAACGAGACGCAATTCAGCAACATTGCACAGCTCACGGTTCAATGAACTTGCAATAAACCATTCGCAATTCAAGTCCTTGGTCACGAGATAACGCTCATAATGATGAGCCGAATCTAACTTCTCTCTGACCGTACAACCAGGAAACTGTCCAAAAAGCTGAAACATTCAGTTTTCGTCCTTGCACAAAACGGAAGTTACACCGCATCCACCGACTTCCGTTTACACAAAATTCTTCTCACTTGCCAAACATATTTCAAAATATTTCAGAAATAAAGTTACTATTCAACCGGGGCTCTGCCCCGAACCCCGCTGGGGCTTTGCTTTTGTCCTCAGTTCGCAATATAAAATGAACTTCGTTTCCCGAGCCTGTTGGCTCTCCAACTCGTTCATTTCATTTGCTCACTGGGCTCTGTGGTTTTCGCCATTCACTGGATGGCGAAAATCCTCGGCCCCCCACCAAAGGAC
>JAZRVP010000271.1:0-18829 GCA_045599245.1 Myxococcota bacterium | reverse complement strand
GAGTGTCGAGTAGCAGATCAACGTTACTATTCAGACGGGGCTCTGCCCCGAACCCCGCTTAAGAGCTGAGCCCTTAAGAATCAACAATATTTTAGGTTGGTATTAGCTTTTGAGGCTGCCTAACCATTATTACCCCGCCGGCCCCCCCCCGGCTCTCGCCATTTTCTGCCTTATATTTGCGAAATACTCTGCTCATATTTCAGTAGATTTGTGAACGCCCCCTGCCTGAGTTGTAACGCAATACATTTTGAATGATCCTTGATATGTTGAAAAAAAACTTGCAGTGAAATAGAATATTATTGTTTTTATTCACAGTCCAAGTAAAAAAGGAGATAAAGATGAGTAAGAAGTGTGTGAAAGAATGTGCATTATTGTGCGTTTTGGCTGCTTGTTCGATGCAGTTTGCGGGCTGTTCCGAGGATGAAGAGGCCGGAAAAACAATACAGAAACCGTGCGCATCGTGTACGGAAGATGAGTATTGCGATGATAACGGCATGTGTCAGCCCAGAGAGGAGGGCGACTGCGGCTCAAAAACCTGTAACAGCGATGAAACGTGTGAAGAGGGCGTCTGCGTTCCCAATGTTGAGAAAGATCCATGTGAAGGCAAAACGTGTTCAGACGGGCAAAAGTGCGATAAAGGGGAGTGTGTTCCCGATGAGGCCCCAAAAGAATGTACCGGTTGCGGGGAAAATGAGACCTGTCAGGATGGAAAATGCGTTTGCGGCTCGAAGGAATGCGGCGCAAATCAGGTTTGCAATGCGTCCGGTGTTTGTGAAAACGTTCAGGACGACCTTTGTCAGGAGGTCGTATGTCAGAAAGTGAATGAAACATGTAATCCGGACACTGGGATATGTGACTGCAACGGTGTGGTATGCGGTGAAGGAAAGTATTGCAGCGAGTCAAAGACATGCAGTGAAGGCGATCCGTGTGAAGGCATGGAGTGTTCGGATGGACTCTCGTGTGTATTTGGAAAATGTATCTGCAAGGGCAATGGCGATGTTTGTGCCGAAGGGTATTCTTGTGAAAATGATGCGTGTGTGGACAAACGCTGCGAGACCGTGAGCTGTAAGTCGTATGAAACGTGCGAAGCCGGTGAGTGCGTCGATAGGGCATGTGATGATGTGAAGTGTGATGTTCCGGGGCAGGAGTGCAAAGGCGGGGCCTGTATTTTCCCGAAGTGCGTCGATGTCGAATGTCCGGAAGGGAGCAGCTGTAATTCGTCCGGCGACTGTGAACGCGATGATGCCCCGAAGATCAAAGTGCTCCTTCCCGATGGTGCGGTCACGAGTGAAGACGGTTCAAAACAGGTCACGATTGCCGTGTATCTTGAACCCAAACCGGCTGGTGAAGTCACGGTAAATGCAGCCGTTGATGATGCAACCGAAGGCGCCGTCAGCGGCGGTTCTACCCTCGTGTTTAACAGCGATAATTACAGTACGCCACAGAACATTACCGTGATGGGGGTTGCCGATTCCGAAGTCGACGGCGACCAAACTTATAAAGTTACATTGTCATCGTCTTCGTCTGAGGAAGATTTCAACAAACTGGAATATGAACTTGAACTGACGAATCTCGATACGGATGGGCAAAAGGCCGGTTTGAATTTTGTTCTTCCGGATAGTCTGATTACGTCTGAAGACAAGACAAGTGTAACGATTGGTGTGTCACTCAAAGTCAAGCCGACATCGGATGTGACCGTGAGTGTGAAGTCGAGCAACACCGGTGAAGGGACCGTCGATAAAGACAAACTGACGTTCACGACTGCAAATTGGGACGCGATACAGAATATCGTCGTGACGGGTGTGGATGACGACAATAAAGACGGCACTGTTTCATACAGGATTGAATTTGAAGTGGCATCCAGTGATGCAACTTATGACAAGATCAAAGTCGATGCGATCGATATGCTCAATGCGGACAATGACAAGATTGGCATGACGGTGTCGCCCATGGCTCTGACGGTTAAAGAAGGAGATGCCGAAAAACTCATTGTTTTGCTCAGTGGACGTCCGACTAAGGATGTCGTGATATCTGCCGCAGTATCAGACAAGACGGCTGTCGATATTTCGCCTGAGTCGGTGACGTTTACGACTGATAATTATGCGAAGCCGCAGGAATTTCTCATTTCCGGGATTTCGGATGACATTCTTGGCGGTGACAAGCTCACGACCGTGGCTGTTTCTGCGGCTGCTGCCGGAACGGAATTCGACGGTCTGAAGGAGAATGTTACGGTTCTCGTCAAAGAGGGCAATGTTGCCGATCTCATTATTGAATCGTGTCCGACGCGAATTGATGAAGGAAAGACGGGAGAATGTCAGGTCAGTCTTGCTGCTAAACCGACTGCGGAGACGACTGTGACGATGAAGAGTTTGGACGATACGGAACTGACGCTTTCTGATGAAAGTTTCAAATTTACGCCGGAAAATTGGAATGTTGCGCAAAAATTGACGGTAACAGCCGTCAAGGATCACATCATTGACGCGGATCAGAAGGCCGATATTACGTTTGTCACGACGTCAAAAGACAAGTTTTTTGATGGGCTTGAGAAGACGAAAACCGTTGAAGTTGCTGATATCAATTCGGCTTCGATTCGAGTTGAATGTCCGGATTTGAAACTTGATGAAAGTGATACGGCAAGTCATGTGTGCCAATTCTATCTGAATGCCAAACCGAGTTCAGCCGTTACACTGAGTTTTTCGTCAGCGAATACGGCCGAGGTTAAATTTGTTGGCATTTCACCGTCGATCAAAGGGCTTTATACGGGGACGCTTGGTGACAAGAAAGTGACGATCGCACCGAAGGCTTGGACGAGTGCTGATTCGTATATCAAGTTTAGTTATTCGGCGGTGAATGACTCCAAGGCTGATGGCGATACGCAGACTCTGCTCAATTTCTCGACTTCGTCAAAAGATACGAATTTCAATGGCAAAAAGACGAGTGCGACGATCACGGTATTGGATGACGACACGGCGAAAATACATTTCAATACGGAACCAGGTTCGGACGGTGTTTCTTGCGGCACTGAATTTGTGGGCAAGATGAGTCTTTCGTCGGTACCGACGGGCAATGTTACGGTGACGATGAGTTTGGACACCGACGATGGGTTGATGCTTTCTCCGGCCTCGATTACGTTTACGCCGAAAGCCTATAAAGATATTGAATATAAGATAATACCTCGCAAGAACAATACGACGGTTCCGAAGAAAGCCTATTATCCGGAAGTAAAATTGACGGCGAAAGTGACGACGCCGGCCGGGACGTTTACGAGCGATATTACAAAGACGATTTCATTCCCATACATGGCATTTTGCTCTGTGAATGCGACAGAGAAGGGGACTGTGACGCTTCCTCCAGGGAAATACAGCCTCAAAGCCATAGGCGGTGCCGGCGGCAATTCTGCGACAAAGAATGCACCGCGAGGCGGTTATGGAGCCATGCTCACGGGTAAACTCGAGGTCAAGGAAAACCTGATAGTTGGATATCGCATCGGCGGCAAGGGCAAGGCCTGCTTTAGCTCAGCGTCGAATCTTACGAGTTGTGGCGGTACGAACGGCGGCGGCAGTGGAAGTCTGATTACGAAGAGCGGCAAAGAGACGAATGCCGGTTACGGCGGCGGCGGCGCGACCGAGCTTTGGATTGGTGAAGTCTATGATCAGGGCAAACGAATTATGGTTGCCGCCGGTGGCGGCGGTGCAGGCAATGTGGCGTCCGGATCAACGGGCGGCGATGCCGGTGTCATTTCGGATGCAAGTCATGGGGCTTATGGTTCGGAACACAATGCATTTTATGCAGAGGCAGGCGCCGCGACCAATGAAAATAAGGCGGTGGCGGGAGATTCAACGAGTGCGGATGCCAGCGTTGGTGCCGGCGGCGGCGGCGGCGGCTGGAACGGCGGCAAGGCTGGTCGTGCCTCAAGAATGAGCGGTGCCGCCGGTGCATCCTTCATCTTTACCGGAACTTCCATGGAAGGTTATGCAGAAAAAGGCGGTACGCTAAAGAATAATGCTTATGCCATTACCAATGGCGTTATCAGCAACACCAAATCTGCTGCCGTGATGTCCATCGTGGCAGATAAAGAATAAGCGCCCGTGAGGGTGCAAAAAAAGCCTCCTGATGCGTCAGGAGGCCTTTTTTATGGCTATATGCTGCCGGAAAATCCGGCAGGCGAAGAATTTATTCTTTTTCACATCGGTAGGCACCGCCGCAGACGTAACCTTCCGGACAATCCTCTTCTGTGAAGCAGCCCTGGACGCAAATGCTGTCTTCACATGTGGTGGCTTCGCCGTCGCAGTCGTCATCGCCTGTGCAGGCTTCGCCGAGACCGGCTTTTTTCGATTCGACGTAGCAGCTTTCACTGTAAAGTCCGCCGTTCAGGCAATAACCCGGGGTCGCAAAAACGCCATCACCGGCTGCATCGATGGTCTGGATTATCTTTGCAACTGCATCCGATGAGAAGTCGGGGGATCGGTTGTACGACGATTTGTAGTTGGATCCGATGGCCAACTCTTTGATCTGGGTGCTTTTCTTTTCGGCTGTGTCAATCGAAATGTCGTATGTCCAGGTGCCGGTGATTTTGAGCTTACTGTCCTTGAGTGAAATCACATCGTTGGGCAGTGGAAGGTTTTCACAGTTGTGAACGACGAGCAGATTCCTGGAAGGTAATGCTTCGGCTGAATCGAGGGGGATGGTTAATGTTGACAAATTGCCTTTGGTATCTGTTCCATCGAGGACGAGGTTTAATCCTTTGAGGGGAACGGGGGCTGGACCCGGATTGGCGATTTCAACGAATTCACAGACCTTGTCATTTCCTTCGTTGAAGGGGAAAGGCTTTTTCATGCTGCTGCTGCTGTCGTAGACTTCGTTGATGATAAGGGAGGCCGGGTTTGTTCCTTCTTTACATTTGCCACCATCGCAGTTGTTGTTTGCGCAATCGGAGTCGGCGTTGCAGGATTGTCCGATCTGGCATTTGTCGCAGAGAATGCCGCCGCAGTTGACATCAGATTCGTCTTCGTCTTTGACGGTATTGGTGCAGTGAGAGGTGCAGTTTTCGCTGAAAAGACCGCCGTTATTGCAATAACCGGGGCTCGAATTGAGCGGGCTCAGGTGGTCGTGTTTGACCAGGGTATTGTCGGCAACGGTCGGAGTCATGCGGGTTTGAGAAGCCCCCGTTTCACTCGATTCGTCACGAATGATGTGAGACGGCAGGGGTTCAACGCCATCTTCAAGCCACATGTGATATTCGGCATTGTTGACGATGCCGAGGCTTTTTTTGATCACGCGGCTGTCTTTGGGAACGGCGATGGGATAACACGCCGAGACGACGAGAGAACCGCTTTTGCGAATGGTGCCGCTCAAAGGAATATAGGTCGGGGACTGGTCTTCGAATTTCATCATATCCGTTTTTTGCATACTGAACGTGATGTTGTCCATGAGACCTGCATCGCCTGTGTTGACGATTTCAATGAATTCGCATTGAGGCGTTGTGGGTTGTGTCCCGAACATGAGTTTTTCATTGGGAGAACCCATGACTTCGTTGATGAAGATTTTCTTGTAATCGACGGGGGGAAGTGGTTCGCCGATGCAGCGTCCGTCGGTGCCGCACTGATCGGAAGTGCAGTCGAGATTGGATTTGCATTTTTCCCCGACATCACATTGACGGCAGACGCCGCCGCAGTCGATATCGGACTCGTCCTGGTTCAGTTTGGAGTCAAAACAAGTAGGGAGTATGGTGCATTTTTGGGCTTTTGTGTCACAGGTTGAACCGGAATAGGCGTTTGAACAGGTTGTACTCTTTGTGCATTCTTTTGCGGCGCAGGTTCCATCGAGGCAGGTTCCCTTGCCGTAAATGCAGTCACTGTCAGAGGTGCATTTTTTGCCGACGTCGCATTTGACACATTTGCTGCCGCCGCAGTCGATATCCGTTTCGTCGCCGTCCATTGCTTTGTTTGCGCAGTGAGAATCACAGCCCTCGCTGAAGAGGCCGCCATTGGTGCAGTAACCTGGGGAGGCATAACCAATGCTGTTTTCGAGGGCGGAATGCTTGATGAGTTTTGCCGATTCGCTGGAAAGGTCTTTTGTGCGGTTCAGGGAGATGCCGGTTGTGGCTTTTGCAGCGGTCACGACGGAGCTTTTGTTTGCTGCGCCGGCTTCATCGACGCATTCGATATAGAGTTCGTATGTTCCGGTGCTCGTGATGCTGGTTGGAGAATCGAGGGGGAAGCTCAACGCATCTTTTGGGAGTTTGAGGGCGCCCTCTTTGCAGTTGTTGACGACGAGTACGCTGTTGGAAGCGAGGTTTCCGTCGAGAGCCGTGACACTGCTCTTGGCGATGTCGGTGCGTTTGACATAGAGCGAGCATCCGTTCAGGGAAACGGCTTCTTTGCCTGTATTGACGACTTCGACGAATTTGCATTCTTTGGAGTCGCTGTTGAGGCGGAACAGGGCATCGGAATCCGGTGCGGCCATGAATTCATTGATGAAGAGTGTGTTGACATCGACATCCGAGGTTGTGACATCGGCACACACGCCTTCGGTGCAGACGCTGCTTTGGCAGTCACCGTTTCCTTTGCAAACCTTGCCGACGGCGCATTTTATGCTGCACGAACCGCCGCAGTCGACGTCGGTTTCGTCGCCATTGGTGACGTTATCTGAACAGGAAACACACTTCTGTGTGGCACTGTCGCAGCGGGCATCGACGCCTTCACATTCGGCATTTTCAGAGCATCCTCTTTCGGCGCAGACGTTGTTGTTGCAATATTTCGAGCTGCAGTCGGTGTCTTTCTGACAGATTTTGCCAAGTGCGCAGGTCTGAATTTTTGACTGTTCGGCTTCGCTCACGCAAATGCCGCCGCAGTCGGCATCGGTTTCACCGTCATCGGTTTTTCCGTTGGTACAAACTTCGGGAATGAGTTTGGTGCAGACGAGTTTTTTGCACATCCAGACGGATGTATCGCCGCAGTCGCTTGCGACTTTGCATGATTTATCACTGCTGCTGTTGCTGTCATCGTCGTCGCAGGCCATGATGGAAATGCCGGCGGCGGCACAAAGACCGATGAGGAAGTAGAGATTTTTTTTCATGAAATGTCTCCAAAAATGAAGTGAATATATAAACCATGAGGGAAAAGAAGTGATTTGAGAAGGATGCCGTGAA
This sequence comes from Myxococcota bacterium, assembly GCA_045599245.1. Lineage (GTDB taxonomy): Bacteria > Myxococcota_A > Bradymonadia > UBA4248 > UBA4248 > UBA4248. The sequence goes on along the minus strand of JAZRVP010000271.1, from coordinate 11,679 downwards.
GCGGCCCGTCGGATTTGCGCGGCGTATGCAAATAGCCGCGCAGCACCGGCGTATTTCGACGCGTCGAAATAGCCGGTGCGACACTAAAAATCAATCGCAGCCCTGGGTAAACGTTTTTCCATTGACGCAGTATCCCGGGGAGGCATGGACACCCTCGCCAGAATAGCGCGCGTGATGTCCGACCATCGTTGCCGTCGGGCTCATGTCGAGTTCCCGGACCATCGATTCGCCGGCCCCTGCCTGTTTGAGGTTTGTGATGACGGCGCCTTCTTCCGTACCGACGGAAATCCAGAGTTTGTATGTCATGTTATCGGTGAAAAAGCTGCTGCCGAGCGTTCCTGAAACGGCATCGTCCGGAAGCGGAAGACTGGCGCAGTTGTGCAGGACGATCGCCTGATTTTTGTCCAGTGTGCCGGAAAGACTGGCCGTTTTGCTCGACGGCGTTTTGCCTTCGGCTTCCTGATAACGGTTGAAAATGGCGCCGTCGAGATTGACCTTATGGCCGGAAATGTTGACGATTTCGACGAATTCGCATTCGGCAGCCGGCGCGCCGTTGCCGTCTTTGTTGTATAGGAATGTGTATGAGGATTTGAGGGCAGTCAGGACTTCATTGATGACGAGATCGCTCGGTTTGACGGCCTGTGCGGCCTCTCCAGTGCAGACATTGCCGGAGCACTCGCCGGACTGACAGTCGGAATTGACCTTGCAGGTTTTGCCGTTTTCACAGGGGGAGCAGAGCTTGCCGCCGCAATTGAGCGCGGTTTCATCCGCATCCTGGAGCGTGTTTTCGCAGTGCGTTTTGCAGTCGTCCGCGAACAGACCGCCGTTGACGCAGTAGCCGGGGGAGGCATTGGCAATGGCGTTGGGAACGGACGTGTGAAGCACCATGCCCGGCGTCGAGACATTGAGTTCGGGCGTGAGGTTCATCGACGTGCCCTTGGTTGCTTTGGCAGACGTGAGCTCTGTGCCTGTTTCTTCGCCGCATTTGACATAGAGCTTGAACGTGCCGTCCTGAGAGACATTTGTCGTAGTAAGTTTGAATTTGAGGGTTCCATCGGGAAGCGCGAGATCCGTGCAGGTCGCGGTGTCGGCGGCGACGAGGGCCGATTTATCCATGAGGTTCCCGGAAAGCTTCGTCGTGTTGGTTTTGTTTTCGACATCGGTGCGTTCAAGGACGATGGTGCAGTTGTCGAGAGAAATCTTATGGCCGGAAACGTTGACGGCTTCGACGAATTTGCACTGTTTGCCGTCATTGTTGAGGGTGAATTTGTTGTTCGAGTCACTGGCGGCCATGAATTCATTGATGACGAGGTCATTGGGCTCTGCGGCGACGGCTTCGGAACCGCTGCAGATATTGCTGACGCATTCGCCGGTCACGCAGTCGGAATTGACGCGACATTTCTTCGTGTTTTCACATTTGGCCGTGCAGGAACCGCCGCAGTCGACGTCGGTTTCATCGCCGTTTTGTACCTTGTCTTCGCAGGAGTAGCAGGTGCCTTCGAGACAGACGCTGTTCGCGTCGCAGTCCTTTGCCGAGGCGCAGGGGCGAACGGCGCATTGATTGTCGCTGCAGTATTCGGATGCGCAGTCCGCATCGTCCTGACAGATTTTGCCCAGGGAACAGGGCAGGCAGGCTGGACCACCGCAGTCGATGTCGGTTTCGCCTTCGTCGAGTGTTTCGTTCGAGCAGACCGTGAGGCAGTCTTCGCTAAAGAGACCGCCATTGGCACAGTATCCCGGGGAATTGAGAAGTTTGGGATTGGCGGTTTTGTGGAAGATGAGTTCGGCGTCGGGGTCGAGTTCAGGGCTTCGCGTCTGTGACTGGCCGTTTGCCGATTTCAGGCCATGTCGAATGACGACGTCCGTTTTTTCATGGGTGTCGTTATTTTCGAGCCAGAAGTCGTACTCCGCCGAATTGGTGATGAGGTCGTTATTCATCGTCTGAGAACGCATGTCGTCCGGCAGGGCAAGTGTCGAGCAGTTGTTGACGACGATGCCGTGTTTTGGCTCAAGAAGTCCCATGAGGGGAATGGAAGTTGGGGCAGTGGCGGCGCCAGATTTTCTGAAATTGAGCATCCAGCCGCTGAGGTTTCTGCGGTCGGCGGCGCGGCTGACGATTTCGACAAATTCGCACTGAATGTCGTCTGGCTGAGTCGAGAATTTGGCGCCTTTGAGCGGTGCGCCCATGATTTCGTTGATGATGAGGTCACTGGATTTGGCGATATTGACCGGGTCGCCTGTGCAGACCCGATTTGTGCACTCGAAGGAGAGGCAGTCGGAGTCGGTCTGACACGTTTTTCCGGCTTCGCACTGTGCGCAGTGATTGCCGCCGCAGTCGACGGCCGATTCATTGCCGTTTTGAATGTTATCGGAACAGGTCGAGCAGATGCCGGTTATTTCGTCACAAACGCCGTCCGGGCAAGCCGAATCGGAGGTGCATTTTTCGATGTCACACCGGCCGTCGCGGCAGTTTTGGGAGATGCAGTCGGTATCGACGAGGCAGCTTTTTCCCAAATCGCACGGATCGCAGGAACCGCCGCAGTCCAGGTCGGTTTCGTTTCCATCGAGTTTGGCGTTTGCGCATTTGACTTCACAATTTTCGCTGTAGAGGCCGCCGTTTGTGCAGTAACCGGGGCTGTGGGAGAGTCTTTCGTTGATCGCGGTATGGTCGACGAGTTCGGTATCCGCCGGGGAATAGTCATCGATTTCGAGGACGCGGGATTTGCCGGTGGCCGGTGCGGACATTTCGTGAACGGTGTGAAGGACGGTCTGGCCGGCCATGAGGGTCAGCTGAAGCGTTGCGGTGTTGGTAAAGGCGTTTGTTTCGGCAAAGCTGGAGGCCGCCAGGATGTTGACTGCGTCAACAGGAAGGCCGGCGATTGGGGCACTCGTGATGACGGCCGCCTGTCCGGCGGGAAGGCAGTCCTTGAGCTCGATATCGGGCTGGGGTTTGGCGGGATTGTCGAGGCGATCGACATGGATTGAGAGGCCCTTGAGATTGAGTGGTTTGCCGGAGAGGTTGAGAAGCTCGATGAATTCGACCTGAGTCTGTCCCGAGGCGGGTTCATGCATGGACATTTCGGCGCCGGCTTTTGCGTTGTTGAAGAACTCGGTGATGATGAGGTCGCCGGGCTGGGGGGCTTCGCAGACGACGACTTCGCCGGTGCAGACGTTGTGTTCACAGAGATTTGTTTCGCAGTCGTCATTGGTCAGGCAGGCCTGGGTCTTTTTGCAGGCCGGGCAGCCGGCGCCGCCGCAGTCGATGTCGGTTTCGTCGCCATTTTTTACGCCGTCGCTGCAGCTGTGGCAGTCGCCGGAAACGGGATCGCAGACGCCGTCAACACACGTGAGCGTGACGCATGAGGTATGCAGGCAGTGATTTTCAATACATCGCTGGTCGATGCAGTCGGAATTCATGAGGCAGGCTTTGTCATCGGCACACGGACCGCACAGACTGCCGCCGCAGTCGACATCGGTTTCGCCCTCGTCGATGACGCCGTTGCTGCACATGGTGTCGCAGTCGTTGATAAAAAGTGCGCCGTTCGTGCAGTAGCCGGGAGAGTGGCTCCTGCCGTTGACATCCTTGTGAAGGACGAGTGAGGTTGCGACGTCTTTCCAGACCAGGGGATCGAGAATTTCGGACTGGCCGGCCGGAACATCGGCCATAATGCTGACGGAATGAAGGGGTGTCGTCGTCGAGTGGCCCTCGGCATCGACGGTTTTCTGGATGAGGGAGCAGGTGTAGGCGGCGGTGTTTGTAAGCTGGTTTGCGCCGGCCAGGGAGACATCGTTGACGCCGCCGCGCGGCATGGCGATCGGCGTGTTCGAGACGACCAGGACGTTTTTGGCGTCAAGACAGCCGCTCAGGGCAAATGACGTCACCTTGTTGGAGCCGTCATCGGTGCGCAGGCATTGGATTTCTATCGGGCTGAGGGCAATTTTTTTGCCGCTCCGGTTGACGATTTCAAAGAATTCGCTCTGGACGTCGCCGGTATTTTCAAACAGTTTGCCGTTGTTGACGTTGTTGAGGATTTCGGACAGGATGATTTCGCCCGCAGCGGCATTCTCGCACTGTCCCTCGGGATTTGCGCACAGGCCTGCGAAGCAGTATCCGGACTTGCAGTCCTCGTTGGCGTTGCACATTTTGTCGATGTCGCATTTGGTGCTGCAGACGGCCCCGCAGTCGACATCGGACTCGGCATGATTGAGAATCCCGTCTTTGCAGTAATTCAACGTGCAGTATTTGGGGTTGCTGCCTTTCATGTCGGTGCAGGGCTCTTTCTCGCATGTGCAGATTTCGTTATCCTTGCACTGATCGTTTCGATCGCAAGCCGTCGGCTGGATGGATTCTGCACAGGCACAGAGCGAAGCGGCCGTGGCAGAAAGAATGAGTATGAACCGTGCGTTATCCCGAATATTCATAACAACCCTCCTACGAAAGAAGAAATCCATACTGGCAAAAGTGCTTTATGCCGTACTTTTTTGATAATATCCAATACCGAGTGATTTTTTTTGGAGGGCATCGCTATGACGGCGTCATACGCGATGCGGCCCGGCCTATCGCGGAGCGATACGTCCTGGCGAACGGCTTGATTTTGGGGTGCCTCAGCCGGTGAGTTTGAGGGCGAAGCGGGGATGTCCCGGGGCGCGGGAACGGATGGCTTCATCGAGCGTGACGAGTTTACCCGTGGCCTTTGTGAGCACAAAGGCGGCGCTGTCGAGATTGCACAGATCAAAGAGCGCAATCCGTCCTTCATTTTCGGGCAGGACGGGGGCTTTTGTTTCCGGATTGACGATGAAGCATTTGACCCAGTTGGGGAAGAGATAGAGGCCTTCGTCGGGGAGCTGACCGGCGGTATTCATGGCGGAAATTTCATAAGCCTGAGAAGAAATCTGAGGGATGGCCAGGGCGCCGTAAACGGCGCGTCGATCGAGTCCGAGGCATCCGGAAAGGGCGTCTCTTCGCTGGCAGTCCTGCGGGGTTGAAGTCGAGGCCTCGAGCGTGTCGAGTTCCATTGCGCTGCTTCTCTCCGGGCACTGCAGCGTGTTCGTTCCTGCGGCTCTGATGAGCTGTTCAAACGCCTTTCTCGTTCCCATCAGATGGACGGGAATGTTGTCTTTCCGGGCCGTTTCGATGGCCTGAAAAAGTGCGTCGAAATCGATGTCGCCGGTTGTCTCATCGACGAAAGCCGCCGAACCTGCGGCGCCGAGGACATCGGAAAGCATCGAGACCAGATGTCCGGAGGCCGAGTACGGGTCAGCGGCGAATGGCTTTACGAGTGAAAAGACGCGTGTTTTTGGGGCAATGGCGTGGGACATGAACATGGTGAATGCATAGACGATGGAACGCTGAGCGAGTCCCGGGTCGCGAAACCTGTGCATTCCCCTGGCGGATGATTCGTCCGTGCGAAAGGACATGATGGTTCGCGCGGCAGGAAACGGGCAGAAGTCGTCCCGTTCAAAGGCTTCGAGCGGAACCTTTGGGTAGTCGAGAAGCGATGTCTTGCGCTCTGTGATGCCGTTTTCTTCGCACAAATGGCTGTAAAACGGGTGGAATGTCCGCTGGTATTCGACCAGGTCGATCGAGAGTCCGAGGGGCTTTGGTTCGAGTCCGGCCGGGCTGCCCATGCAGCCCCAGCGGTATGACGCAAAAAGGTAGTCTGAAATCTTCTTAAATAACTGGCTTCTGTTTTGTTCCATGCAAGTTCGACCTGAACTGTCCGTTATGCGTTGTCAGAGAGTTTGTCGAGGGCTGTGCCGATTCGTTCGATGCCTTTTCGGATGGAGGCTTCGTCCAGGGCAAAGGACAGGCGAAGGTAACCCGGGGCGCCGAATGCACTGCCGGGGATCGTCGCGACATGGCCTTCTTCGAGGATGTATTTGGCCAGATCGAGGTCATTCTGAATCCAGTGCAGACCGTGTTCGATGTTGCAGAACTGTTTGCAGTTGATGAAGACGTAGAAAGCGCCTTTGGGTTCGACGAAGGAAATATTTTTAATTTTTTTGAGGCATTCGATGATGACGTTTTTTCGATTTTCAAAGGCCAGTCTCATGTTTTCGCGCACGGAGGCGTCGATTCTGAGGGCCTCGAGCGCGCCGTACTGAGCAAAGCTCGTGGCGTTTGAAGTGGCGTGGCTCTGGATCGTGGACATGGCTTTGATTCTGTCGGGATCGGCGATGGCAAAGCCGAGTCTCCAGCCGGTCATGGCGAAGCTTTTTGAGAAACCGCCGGTCGTGATGAGTCTTGGTTTGAGGTCCGGTGCGACTTTCGCGAGTTCGACGTGTTTGAACCCGTCATAAGTGAGGTGAGCGTAGATGTTGTCCCAGAGGATGGTGATGTCTGGGTGACGCCGAAGGACTTCAGCCAGTGCACGAAGACCGGCCTCATCGTAAGCCTGTCCGGTGGGATTGGACGGGGAGTTGAGGATGAGGAGTGTGGGGTGATGTTTTTCGATGGCGCTCTCGAGCATGGAGGGCGTCATGAGGAATTTTTCGTTCTCACTGGTTTCGACGTATTCGACGCGACCGCCGGCGAGATGGACCATGGCGGGATAGGAGAGCCAGAATGGTTTTGGAATGAGGACGACGTCATCCGGGTCAATGAGAGACATGATGGCGTTGTAAATGACCTGTTTTCCGCCGACGCCGACGATGACCTGTTCAGGCGTGGTCGGGACGTCGAATTCGCGGGCATACCATGCGGCGATTTCGTTTCTGAGGGCGGGAATGCCTGCGACGGGGGTGTATTTAGTCATGCCGGCATCGAGAGCGGCTTTTGCGGCGTCGATGATTGGCTGTGGCGTGATGAAATCGGGTTCACCTGCGCCAAAGCTGACGATGTCGAGGCCTTCGGCTTTCATGGCAGCGGCTTTGGCGGTAATGGCCAGTGTGAGGGATGCCTGAACCTGATCTAAACGATGCGCTTTTTTCATAGTATGCCTTTGTAAAACAGGGGAATGAACACAAAAAAGGTTGAGACGCGTATGCCGGCACGGCATAGCGTCGAAGCGTGCCGTATGGCCACGGGCCATAGGCGCGCGCCAGAATCATACCTTTCTGAATGTCAATTGTCCATAAGCCAGCGTTTCCAAGTGAGGGGGAATGGAGGGGGCCAGGATGCATTTTGGGGCAGGAGCCAGATTTGTCCGAAAGTGAAGGGATCGGGCCATTGCCACTGACTGGTTGCGACCGAATCGAACGGCGCATCGGGATGGATGTCGTGCTGGCGTGCGGTAAAGCCGATTCCGAGCGACCGATCGAATGTTTTGAGTGTTTTCATCATGAAGAGCGATGCGGGAATGAAGAGATCGACGATGTAACCTGCGGATGTTTGTCGCACGCGTGCATCGGGCATGGCGTGCCAGTTTTGGCGCATCGGGGTCATTGGCACAAGGCAGCCGTCCGGCATGACGGCGAGTCCGAAGATGTCACTGTCGATGGAATGGCGGTAGGGTTCGTTCTGGTAGTCCTTTTCGTATTCGAGAAGCCAGGCCTGAGGGGAGTCGCTGTTAATGGAGAGAGACGGACTGAGGTCAAACCAGAGTTCGAGGTGGTCATGAAGCTGTATGGCCTGAGTGTCGGTGCAGGCTTCGGCGGGGGTGATATCGGCATCATAAAGCTCGATCGAAAGGTAGATTCCGTCGTCGTTCCAGCGCGAAGCGAGATAGAACGGAGCGTGTCCGGTGTCATCGAGAGAGGTCGTTGTGCGAGGGACGATATCGACGGGATTTGGGGGAAGCGTTTCGTCGGGAGCGGCAAAAATCATGCGGTATTTGTTTGTACGTCGAAGCGGCGGCATGAATGAGCCTTCGGGGAGGCGTTCATAGGAGCGGCTGGCGGTTGCCGTCTTGAAATTAAACGAGTCGGCCTGTGTGGCGTGTGTCTGGGTTTCGTTTGTCGTCGTCTGGTGTGAGAGGACTTCGGGGAGCCATTCGTCATTGAACTTGATGTCGTGGCATTCGTGGATGAGCCAGGATGCGACTTTCCAGTTTTCGCAGAGGGCGATTCCGGTGGAAAGCCCTTCGATGCTCATTTGGTAGAGAGGATGTGCGTATTGTGTGTCGTAAAGCTGATACTTTTCGAACCGGAGGATGGGAGCGAGTTCATCGTCGAAATCGTAAATGCTGAAGACGAGCTGTTTTCTCTGGCGGTTGTCCTGGGTTTGGGAGAGCGCGGCGATTTCGAGTTCGCCGTCGTCGTTGACGTCGGCAAAGCGGTAGTCGAGGAGTTTCATATTTCTGTGCTGAACGCGGTTATGAACGCGGACGGCGGTTTTGAGATGAAACCTGTCGAGATTGAGAAGATTTTTGAGATTGAGAAGATTTTTGAGATCGCTCAAGGTGAGGTCGTAACGGATGAAGTCGGCGGCCGGTGAGACTGGGGTGATTTCGTCGTGATCTCGAAGCGTATTGATTGGACGGGGCTGTTTTTTAGCGGGTTTTGGTGCAGCTTCTGGCATCGAGATGTGCGTGTGAGCAATATCGGTTTGGGGGTTCAGGACGGCATCGGCGGACGCATAAGTCGAGTCATTTGGAGCGTATAAAGAGCCGTGTGACGGTTCTGCGAGGGAATACGGGGCGATTGAAGAGGACAGGATGAGGGCGGAAAAGACGGAAGCAGGACGCACATATTTGAGCATTTGACACGACACGGAAGGCAGAGAGGAAACAGCCGAATGGATTTATCAAAGGACTGAAAGCGCGGCAAATTTGAAACGTGGCAAGAGGGCGAAAAAAAAAGGCTCCGCGAAAGGAGCCTTTGTCATTGAAAATCGAGTGTGAGTTACGGATTTTTGATGAGCGTGATGGCACCTTCGATATCGGAGGAGATATTTTTGACGCTCTTGACATCGTCGGGGGATTTGAGAGCGTTTTCGGCGCGTCCGAGGAGTGTTTCGGCGTAGTTCAAAATGGGCGCGGCGATTTCGTAATCACCGGAGTCGATGAGGTCTTTGAGTTTTTGTTTGACGGATTTGAGGTGAGCGACGGCATTTTTAGCGTCGGCGGAGTTCTTTTCGGCGACGAGATAATCGGCGTTATCCTGCATCATTTTTTGGATTTCTTCAGGCGTGAGGTTTGAAGAGCGGGAGACGGAGACGACGTGTTCCTTGAGAGTTTCGAGGTCTCTTGCGGTGACACTGACGATGCCGTCGGTGTTGACGTCGAAAGTGATTTCGATATCGACGGCGCCGGCGGGTGCGGGTCTGATGCCGGAGAAAGTGAATTCGGCGAGGACCTGGTTGTCACCTGCGTTCTGGTGTTCGCCCTGAAGGACGATGATGCGAAGGGAGGTCTGGTTATCGGAAGAGGTCGTAAAGACCATGGTGTTAGCGCAAGGGATGGTTGTATTTTTTGGTGTAATGACGTGGAATTTACCGCCGTGAATGGCGATACCGAGGTCGAGAGGCGTGACGTCCAGGAGGATATGCTGCATTTCCTGATGGAGGAGTTCGTCGGCCTGAATGGCGGCGCCGATGGCGACGACTTCATCGGGGTTAATATTTTTAGCGGGCTGAGTTTTGAAGAACTCGGCGACGGCGAGCTGGACGAGAGGCATACGTGTCATGCCGCCGACGAGGACGACTTCGTCGATATCGTCCTGAGTGACATTGGCGTCCATCATGGCGATCTGACAAATTTTGAGAGCGCGTTTGATGAGGTCAATGATGAGATTTTCGAAATCATCGCGAGTGAGAGTGACGGTGAGATGAAGAGGTGTTCCGTCTTGAGCGGTCTGAATGAAGGGGAGATTGATCTCGGTGGACATGAGTTCGCTCAGGTCGCATTTAGCTTTTTCGGCGGCGATTTTAAGGCGCTGCATGGCCATGGGATCGGAACGGAGATCGATGTCGTTTTCTTTTGCGAATTCTTTGACGAGGAATTCGATGATGCGGTTGTCGAAGTCTTCACCGCCGAGGAAGGTGTCGCCTGTGGTAGAGAGGACGTTAAATACGCCGTCATCGATGGAGAGGATGGAGATATCGAAAGTACCGCCGCCGAGGTCGAAAACGGCGATGGTTTGTTTTTTATTTGACTGTGTTCCGTAAGCGATGGCGGCGGCGGTTGGTTCGTTGATGATTCTCATGACATCGAGTCCGGCGATTTTACCGGCATCGATGGTAGCCTGACGCTGCGCGTCGTTGAAGTATGCGGGAACGGTAATGATGGCCTGAGTGATGGGTTCACCGATGTAATCTTCGGCGACCTGACGAAGTTCGCACAGGACCATGGCGGAAATTTCGGGCAGAGAATAGACTTTGTCTTTGATTTTAACGCGGACATCATCGTGAGGACCTTCGACGATTTCGAACGGGAACGTGTTCTGACATTCGCGAACTTCGGGATCGTTCATGCTTCGGCCGATGAGTCGTTTTGTGGAGTAAACGGTATTCGTTGCGTTCGTGATGGCCTGACGTTTAGCCAGCTGTCCGATGAGTCGTTTTCCCGTTTCGGCGATGGCCACGATGGAGGGAGTGGTCTTGTAACCGGCCTTATTGGCGATGATGATTGGTTTTCCGTGCTCAACGATGGCGACGCATGAGTTTGTGGTACCAAGGTCAATACCAAGAGCATATTCAGACATAACGAAGCTTCCTGTTCAAAGTGTGTGGAAAGAGAGAGATTATAATTTGGCTTGCAGGGTTGTGAAAGCAACGGTTACGGCTTTGAAAATTGCCGAAATCATGGAAGAATATCGACCGGTATTCTTACGGAAGAAGCGATCGGGATGAAACTGTTTTGTTCTGGTGACGTAAGCTGTTTTGGCGTCAGCTTTTGTGCAGGCTCCTTCGGTCAGACCGAGCAGATCGAAATGCGACAGGTCATTGAGTCTTGAGTGGATGAATTCGATAAACATTTGTTTTTCAACGGGAATATCGAGGGATTCATCGAGCATGGAGGGGTTAAACTGTTTGAAATCGAGCAGAAGACGAGCCGGGAGATATTCCAGACACGTGTTTTGCGGGATATCGGCACACGAAATCTGATCGTGTTTGGCTTGAGAAGCGCCTTGCACGGTGTTCAATTCCCTGGTGTTTTTCTGAGCTTTTTTCAGGAGGTCATCGCAAACGATGCGTTCATTTGGGAAATGTACGGAACCGAATTCACCGCTTTCAGGGGTGTGACTCCAGACGAGGAACCCGAGTTTACGGAGGTGTAAATAGGCCGTTTCAAGCGCATTTTTTTCGGCATCGATGAGCGATTTGAGATCGGCGAAAGAGCGAACGCCGTCCACTAAATCGAGAACAATCCAGTCGAGTGAAGTCAAAGAATCGTAATTCGGTGATTTGACAGAACAGCGTCTGGCCACTGTTTTAGCTTGAATGAGAAACTCTTCTTCCATGATAAAACCCGTAAGACGAGGGAAACCGGTGGGCAAGAACCCCATAATGAATAACAATGCACTAAACGCGCGGAAATGACAAATTTTTAAGTCGAATTGAACGTTGTGAGGATTACTACTCACCGGGGCTCTGCCCCGAACCCCGCTGGGGGTTTGCCCCCGGGCTCCGTTCGCAATAAAAAATGAACTTCGTTTCCCGAGCCTGTTGGGCGAGGCGTTGTGCACAACGCCTCGACTGGCCGTTCATTTCATTTGCTCACTGGGCTCTGCGATGCCAGCCGTCCACCGGACGCCTGCCTTCTCGGCCCCCCGGCTCTCATCAATTCTGCCTAAAAATTG
>JAZRVP010000270.1:0-1309 GCA_045599245.1 Myxococcota bacterium | reverse complement strand
CGATTTCGGCCTTCTTGGCGTCTATGTCAGCATTGAGAGCGTCAATATTTGCTTTGTTTTCGGCGATTTCGGCATCTTTGGCATCGGCTGTCGCCATGATGTTGAGAATATCGGCTTCACGAGCCGCAATTTCGGCCTTCTTGGCGTCGCTATCGGCCTTGAGAGGGTCGATGTTTGCTTTGTTTTCGGCGATTTCGAGAGTTAGTGTATTGACGTTGTCATTTAAAGACTGAAGCTGTGTTGTGAGCTGAGCAATTTCGTTTTGTTTTAATTCGATAATAGTATTTGCTTCATCGATTTCTGCATCTTTGCTGAAAATGAGTTCATTGGCTGTGGCGATTTCGCTTTCTCGAACGGATATCGTTTCGAGAGCATTCCAGAGTTCTGTTTCGCGGCTGTTTAGCTCTTCGATGCGATGATTGAGAGCGGCGTTCGCTTCAATAATTTCGGAATTTTTAGAACAAATTTCATCATTTGCTGCGGTCAGTTCATGTCGTAGGGAGGTGATTTCAGACTGAGCGCGTATCAGTTCGGATTGAATATCAGTACTGGTGGTGTTTTGGGGGCAGGGTGATGAGGTTACATCTACATCATCAGCTGTGTCAGTTGAGATACTGTCAATCGCATCGTTGGATGTCGTTTCTTCTGTATCGAGTGCTGCTTTCTTTTTGTTGGAAACAAGCTGGTTTAAGGCTGCCAGTGCGCTTCCTGGCTTTTTTGAAGAGTATTCGACTAGGGCTAATTTGAGTTCGGGAAGTTCACCGGAACGTTTTAGTTCTGCGATTCTCTGTTTGGCTCCATCGATAGAGAATTGAGCATCACGAACGAGGTAACGGATTACAGCGAGTGTTTCGAGGTCACTTCGTGTGTAGAGTTTACGGTTAGTTTCGGTGATTTCTGGGCGAATCTCAGAAAAAAGGGATTCCCAATAGCGAATGACAGAAGGTTCGAGACTCAGAAATTTTGAGAGTTCACCAATTTTATAGTACGATTTCCGTTCGACAAGAATTGCCATACATCATCTCCGTGATGTGCGCATCCATGCGGATGGCAATGAAACATCTTCAGCCCTCCTGGCCGAGATCTGTGTTTAAAAAACACAGGGCTAAAATTATTGTTTAAAAAGAAACCAAAAGGCAAGTCTGAAGTCGAAAAAAATGATGAGGGACGTTACTACTCACCCAGGGTAATTCACATATCTACTGAATATGGCAGAGTATTTCGCAATTTTTAGGCAGAAATTGACGAGAGCCGGGGGGGCCGAGAAGGCAGGCGTCCGGTGGACGGCTGGCATCGCAGAGCCCAGTGA
>JAZRVP010000269.1:0-6209 GCA_045599245.1 Myxococcota bacterium | reverse complement strand
CGCTTCTTTCAATCTTGCCGGTGATATTAGCGAAGAGGCCACACCCGATCCCATCCCGAACTCGGAAGTTAAGCTCTTTTGCGTCGATGGTACTGCATGGGTGACTATGTGGGAGAGTAGAACGTCGCCGGCTTTTTTTTGTTTTTGCGCGGCATCTTCTTCGTCGCCGTCGTTGCCTTCGTCGGTTACGTGCAAAAGCACGCGCCCTCCTCAGGCGCCTAGGCTCCTCGAATCTGCTCACGCAAAAACCAAAAAAGAATCAAAATAAAGAGGGCAATCAAGTAACGATTTATGGTGCCGCCGTCGTTGCCTTCGTCGGTTACGTGCAAAAGCACGCGCCATTCTCAGGCGCCTGGGCTCATCGAATCTGCTCACGCAAAACCAAAAAAATGGCCAGGCAGCTCGAAAGGCTTATACCAACATAAATATTGAGGATTCCAAAGGACTCAGTCCTTTGGCGGGGGGCCGAGGATTTTCGCCATCCTGTGAATGGCGAAAATCACAGAGCCCAGTGAGCAAATGAAATGAACGGTCGAGGCGTTGTGCACAACGCCTCGACCAACAGGCTCGGGAAACGAAATTCATTTCATATTGCGAACTGAGGACAGGGCAAAGTCCCCAAAAAACATCTTTAATCAGTGTTTCTTTAGAAGCTGGCTATAAATCGGTGACGCGTCCCATAAATACAATTGCTCCTGTCGATTTTTCACGAATCATAAAAATAAAAGGATGATCGACTGTAAAATTGTATGTTTCGCGTTTGGGTTCCGCCCTTGATGTCTGCTTCGTGACAACAGCAGTTGCAGCTGCGGCTTCACCACCTTTTTCGTCGATTTCGATAAATGCCTTGTGGATTACATCACTGAGCATCAAATATGATTCTACGGGGGGAAATTCGTTGGGCATTGCGTAAAATTTCGCATTGGGGGTGAAGGCTTCATTCATTCCCATTGACTTAAGAATACTTGTGATACTCATGGTATTCGGTTCGAGTTTGAATTTTGGCAAACTTAAATCGACACGACCGCACTTTGATTGACACGAATCGAGCATATTCGGTTTGAGTTTTGATTCGATCGAGGCAAGTGCTTTCTTTTGGTTGGATTTCGAAGCATTACAAGATAGCTGCGGGAGAATGATTCTAAAGTCGTAGGCTCCTTTGAGATCATTTGACAAAGACGAGCTAAAGGGAACGTCGAAAAGCTCATATCCATCACAGGAAATAATGCAGGCTTTGACTGTATTGTGCATCATATCCACTTTATGTTCACCATTCTCCCCATAAAATGTCTGCGCATATGTTTTGGATTCAATAAATTCATTTTTCCAGATGGATTTAAAATAAACGGCATTTGTCAGAACGAGCTTGGTTTCATTGGTAATTCCTCCAGGCTGGATTAAATCTTTGATGCGTTCGTGAGTGGCTTTGGCGACATCCGCATTGATTTGATTTCTGGCATCTTCAGGGGCTGAATAGTTGAGGTGTATTGTTTCGATGTTATAACCGGCTTTCAGGCGTGCGATGTAGTCATTAGGAAGTGTTACGGAAACATCTGGCCAGATTTTATTCTCGATATTAATTTGTGTTTGATTATTGACGTTTAGCAACGCTTTTTCGATATCGTGACCTGTCATGCTTAAGCGCTTTACGTTGGGCAATGCCAGTGTACTGAGGATTTCATCTGCCGTCGAGAGACATGCGCCATCAAGTGTCATGCCTATTGCTCTTTCGATGGAATACGGTGCAAATATGAAATTTCCTTTCGTTTTTTTAGAAACTTAATGGCAAAGGTATTATTTGCTTCTGCCCAGGCATTTATAGAAATCTGTTCGCCGGCATCAGGACGACATTTGTCTGAAATATCAATATATTCAGCATTGTTTTCAGTTTTATCTTCTACGACATCAGCATTATTTTCTACTATATCAATATTATTGTTGTTTATGTTGTTATCTTCCGATTTTGGGTCAGTATTTATAATTTGAACTGTGTTGTTATCGATTAATTTTATATTTGAATTGTTACAACTCACAAAACATGCCATGGATAATAATATACAAAAAAAGCATTGAGGCTTATGGGGCATTATTTACTCCGTAAAGTTTGAAATAAAAGAACCAAACACGAGATTGTGAAAGCGTTGTTTACGCTATTTTAAGATAGTCAATAAATAGCATGTGTCAATTGAAAAGATTTCGGAGCTCCAGAGAGAAATAATAGTTAGGCAGCTCAAAAGGCTTTATACCACCTAAAATATTGAGGCTTTCAAAGGGCTCAGTCCTTTGGTGGTGGCCGAGGATTTTCGCCATCCTGTGAATGGCGAAAACCACAGAGCCCAGTGAGCAAATGAAATGAACGGTCGAGGCGTTGTGTACAACGCCTCGACCAACAGGCTCGGGAAACGAAGTGCATTTCATATTGCGAACTGAGGACAGGAGCTAAGCATCAGAAAAAACAAGTAAATAATCTTTATTAAGACCTGCCTTAGTGAATGAGAGTGTACCCTTTGAAAAATTGCCGCGCGTATGTCAATAGCGCGGCAGCGAAGCCGTATGCGCCACGCGCATAGGCGAAGCACAAAAATGCGATAAAAAAAGAAGTATATTATGCTATGATGTTTGGAGCGGCTTGAAAATGCGTAGGCTGACTGATTGAATGAGGGTCCGACGATGGATAAAAGCAAGTTAAAACCGGGTGCACTGCTTGAATTTTATACCGAGTTTAGCGAAAACGAGGCGTATTACGTCGACAAGACGATGTTTATCGCACAGGTTTTAGAGAATCCGAGTAAGGTGCAACTCTATACGCGTCCGCGCCGGTTCGGCAAAACGCTGTCGCTCACAACTTTTCACACCTTCGTTGCTTCGCACGATTTTCTCGGCAGACCATTCGATCCGCACCTCTATTTTGAGGACAAAAAAATCATGGCATGCGGCGAAAAGATTTTATCTCGCATGGGCAAATATCCGGTCATTTTCATGTCACTCAAAGAGTGCTGCAAGCCGACGTTTGAAGAGAGCCTGCAAAAGTTCCGACGAGAGCTGTCCGAATGTTTAAAGCGCTTTTGGCGTGATATCGATAAAATATTAGTGTTGGATGATGAACGAAGTTTGTTTTTTGATCTGCTCAATCTCAGAGGCGAACAATGTATCTACGAGGATTCGATACGTCTTGTTTCTAAATGGCTTGAACTCACATATAATATCAAACCCTATATTCTCATCGATGAATACGACGTTCCTTTAAATACAGCCTATCATTACGGTTATTTCGACAAAATGGTGTCGTTCATTCGTTCGCTGTTCAGCAATGGTCTTAAATCGAATTCTTGCTTTGAAAAAGCCGTACTGACCGGATGTTTGCGCATTTCTAAAGAATCTATATTTACCGGATTTAATAATCTCGATGTCTGTTCGATTGATCGAGATATTGGCACTGAATATTTTGGCTTTACGGTCGACGATGTGCAGGAGATGCTTCGTTATTACAATTTATCTGATCGATATGCTGAAATTAAAGACTGGTACGACAGTTATCTATTTGGCAGCACACACGTATATAATCCCTATAGTCTCGTTCAATGTGTTAGAGATCTGACGTTTGGTGCAGAAAATGCGATTCGATGCTTTTGGACGAATTCGAGCAGCAACGACATCATTCGCGATCTCGTCATCGAACATTCGGAATGCCGCGATGACCTGGAATTGTTATTAAAAGACCAATCGATATATAAACCGATTCACGAAGCAATGACTTATCGCGATATGAATTCGTATGATGAGAATGTATGGACACTGCTTTATTATACCGGTTATATTAAAAGTTTTTCGAAACGACAGGTCGGCGAAGATTGGATTCATGAAATCAAACTCGTAAATAAAGAAATTCACGCGATATTTCCGCAATATATTCGGATGCTTTTTATCATGGCCGTGAAAAAACAGGATCTATCGGCATTTTATCAGTCGATTTGGGATAAAAAAGCGGATTTTGTTAAACAATTTATTAATAATATCCTCATGGTGATGGTCAGTTATTATGATACCCAGGAAATGTTTTATCACGGCATGATGCTCGGTATTATATCCAATTTATATCAATATGAGATTAAATCGAATCGCGAAGATGGCAACGGCCGCACGGATATTGTATTGCGCGACATGCGCGATGATCGGGCTGTCGTTTTTGAATTTAAGTGGTCTGATGATAAGGAGTGTCTAAAGAAACTACCCGATATTGCGCTCAACCAGGTTCGCGAAAACAAATATGCCGAAGCAATTCACAAGGAAGGCTATCAAATAGTTTATGCCGTCGGCGTCGGTTTCTGCAAAAAAACGTGCGAGGTGGCAATCGAAGAAATGTAGATTGCACCAGTATTTTCAATAGCTATATCACTGCGGCGCGAGATAATACACCATACAGTTGCCGTGCCGCATTTTTGTTTGCATTCGCATACGTTTAATCCGTCGCTGGACACAGTTAAAAAAGCGACAGAAAATAACTCGTATTATGCTATAATGAATCTGTTGGCTTGTAAATGCGCAGGCTGACTGATTGGATGAGGTATGGCGATGGATAAGAATAAATTAAAACCTGGCGCACTGCTTGAATTCTATACCGAGTTTAGCGAAAACGAGGCGTATTACGTCGACAAGACGATGTTTATCGCGCAGGTTTTGGAGAATCCAAGTAAGGTGCAACTCTATACGCGCCCGCGTCGGTTTGGCAAAACGCTGTCGCTCACCACTTTTCATACCTTCGTTGCTTCTCACGATTTCCTCGGCAGACCTTTCGAACCTGCGCCCTATTTTAAGGGCAAAAAAATCATGGCATGCGGCGAAAAGATTTTATCTCGCATGGGCAAATATCCGGTCATTTTCATGTCACTCAAAGAGTGCTGCAAGCCGACGTTTGAATAGAGTCTGCAAAAGTATGCAGACTCTATTTCAGAGTGTTGTGAACGCTTCCGAAAATTGGAACATTCAGACAAACTTCAGCAAAACCAGAGGGATCTCTTTATGCGACTGGTGCTTGAAACCGCTTCGCAAAGCGAACTCGAACGCTCACTTCGACTTCTCTCTGAATATATTACTATCGAATATAATATCAAACCCTATATTCTCATCGATGAATACGACGTTCCTTTAAATACAGCCTATCATTACGGTTATTACGACAAAATGGTGTTGTTCATTCGTTCGCTGTTCAGCAATGGTCTTAAATCGAATTCTTGCTTTGAAAAAGCCGTACTGACCGGATGTTTGCGCATTTCTAAAGAATCTATATTTACTGGTTTTAATAATCTCGATGTCTGTTCGATCGATCGGGATATTGGCACTGAATATTTTGGTTTTACGGTTGACGAAGTACAAGATATGCTTCGTTATTATAATTTATCCGATCGATATGCCGAAATTAAATACTGGTACGACAGTTATCTATTTGGCAGCACACACGTATATAATCCCTTTAGCCTCGTTCAATGCGTTAGAGATCTGACGTTTGGTGCGGAAAATGCCATACGCTGCTTTTGGACAAATTCGAGCAGCAACGATATCATTCGCGACATGGTTATTGAGCATTCGGAATGCCGCGATGACCTCGAATCGCTCTTAAAAGGCCAATCGATTTATAAACCAATTCACGAAGCAATGACCTATCGCGATATGAATTCTTATGATGAAAATATATGGACGTTGCTGTATTATACCGGTTATGTCAAAAGTTTATCGAAACGACAGGTTGGTAATAAATTGATTCATGAAATCAAACTCGTGAATCGCGAAATTTATGCCATATTTCCTCAATATATTGATATTCTATTTTACAATAAAGTTAAGTCGCAGGATCTATCGGCATTTTATCAGTCGATTTGGGATAAAAAAGCGGATTTTGTTAAACAATTTATTAATAACATCCTCATGGTGATGGTCAGTTATTACGATACGCAGGAAATGTTTTATCATGGCATGATGCTCGGTATTATATCCAATTTATATCAATATGAGATCAAATCGAATCGCGAAGACGGCAACGGCCGCACCGATATCGTTTTGCGCGACATGCGCGATGATCGGGCTATCGTTTTTGAATTTAAGTGGTCTGATGACAAAGATTGTCTAAAGAAACTTCCCGATATTGCGCTCAATCAGGTTCGCGAAAACAAATATGCCGAAGCAATTCATAAGGAAGGTTATCAAACAGTTTA
>JAZRVP010000268.1:0-5381 GCA_045599245.1 Myxococcota bacterium | reverse complement strand
CGTGATCTGCCCCGCCCCCGCAATCTGTCCTGAATACGCTGAATGCCAGGAATGCGCTCCTGCCACAGAATGCCCCGTCTGCCAGGACTGTCAGGAAGCCGTCAATACCGCCCTCAACGCTGTGAATACGGGCGCCAATCTGGCCAATCAGGCTAATGAAAAAGCTCAGAAAACACAGTCCACAACCGTTCGTTCGACAACAACAGGATCAGGCACAACAAATTCAGCAGGGGGGCGCCGCAATAGACGTCGCTAATTTCTTTTAAAAGCGTTTCGCCTATTACATACGGCTCACAAGCCGGGCTATCGCACTGCGATACGCCCGGCTTTTTTTTACTAATGCCAGTTCACAGGAACAGCCCATCCACAACCGCTAAGGAACCTCTGATCAATTATTTTGTGGGGCTTTGCCCCACACCCTACCAATTGAAATAGTTTTTGTCCCTTCCTTAGGCCATAATGGAGAGGGAGAACGTCACGTAGTGACAAAGGGGTGAGGCTGGCTCGGGAAACCAAGTGCATTTCATATTGCAAACTGAGGACAGGGACAAAGCCCCGAAAAAAGTAAATAATCTTAATTCAGACCTTCACTAACCTTTATTTCATAAAAAAAAATGCCGTGCGTATCGGCCGAAGGTCGATAGCACGGCACGCGTGCCGTATGCGCCCTCAAGGCGCATAGGAACGCCCACTCATCATATCATTATTAATCAAGGGCATTGCCGCCATTCTTTTGGGCGACGTCCCAGTAGCCTGCTGATTGAATACGACCGTATGAAATAGGTCCACAGATGCCATCGACCTCAAGGTCCTGCTGTGCTTCCTGCCATTCAGCAATTTTGCGTGTCGTGGTCGTTCCGACATAGCCATCGACATCTTTTCCAGTCAGACCGATGCCGGCCTGAATTTCTTTCCACTTGGATCTGCTGTATCCCAGGCTCTTGTTTCGCCCGAGTGCATAAGAAATATTAACCTTAGACGCCTTGCTTTCTGTCGATGCGGCGACATCTGATGCTGCACTGTCAGCCTTCGATGCAATTGAAGACGCCATTGCGATTGCGGCACCAACACCTGTAGCAATCGCCGCTATGGATGCACTCTGCGTTCCCGAAGCGGCTTCCGTCGTTGAGGCCGGTTTCTCGGCAACCGTTCCGGTCATATAGTTATAGGTTGCATCATCGCAAATCCCCGTGATCGGAAGCCCGTTTCTTTCCTGATAAAAGGCTATCTTTCTCGTGGTCAAGGGGCCGATGCTGCCATCGACATCTCCACCGGTAAATCCAAGTGCCCTCTGTATCTCTTTCCACTTTTCTTGGGAATAACCCAGACTTCTATTCGCCTGAACCGCCGTATTAAAACTCACTTCACCGGCTGAATATTCGCCATTTTCCTCATCATAGCGGCCATTCATCGCGTTATATTCGGAGTACAGCTCGTTATTGTCCTGTGCAACCTGGTCGTAAGCCGTCTGACCCTCGATAAGGGTGTAAACAAACTTTTTGTTGGCATCCACGGAATTGATGATGTCTCTAAACGCCTGAAAAGCAGTATTATCTGCCTTTTGAGTCCCGTCATGAGAAGCAATGACCTGACAGCCGGCAGACCAGTTGCCTACATTTCCTGAAGCATCGCCGGCAGCATGAATATTGATGCCAAATGATCCCGTTTCGTCGTACTCATTTGAATCTTCCTGACGAATACCATCCTTGTTCTTATCGCGCCAGACATGGGAACTGTTCGTATTGTAGGCTTCATAGCCCTTATGCGTTCCCTTATAGTATTCGTACTGCCCATCCATCAGATTGGCATCGCCTTTTCCATCGCTGTAATCCTCACTAAATGAACCGGGATCAACAGATGCCACAAATTCGGTGCAGCGTTTGACGTATTCGCCGGTTGCATCGTCTTTTTCATGATAAAGGCAAACAATCGTGTCGTTAAACTGGTTCTTGATATTCTCGACGGGAGCCCCATGAAACCAGCCGCGAAGACCTACGACGTTGACATTGTCATTCGCTTCATCGAGCTGATAGCCCATGCCGTTCACCATGGCGAGGTACATGTCGTACTTGACATCCTGATCGGATCTTTGATTCGTTTCTTTTTGCTCGGATCCGTTTTTTTCCGCATTCCCGTTGACTGCCTGTGCCTGTGAAGCCGCTAAACCGAGTGAATGACCTGTTTTCTTCTCACTTTCCTTCTGTCCACTCAATACCTCTGGCATTTTCTCAACTCCTTACATTGACGGGCAAAATGAATTACCCATGGTTTTGTCATTACTTTAATCGACCACTCAATAAAATTCAGTTTACCACATTTTGCTATACTGCCAACAATGCTTTGTCAGTTTATTCCACGGTTCGTTATCTATTCAGCCAAGATAATTCACATATCTTCTGAAATGAACAGAGATTGACAAAAAGAAGGGCAAAGCCCCTGCGGGGTTCGGTGCAGAGCCCCGCCGAACAGTAACGTTTATTCCACGGTTCCTCACCAACTTTTGTCGAATGATGTGGTAGAATGCGGAACGTTTATATTTTGGACAAATGCACGAGGTAGTTCATGACAAATAAGACAAAAGGAAGTGCTGTTTCGACGCCGTTCACTCAAGAAGACAAGACCCATCGTTCAAATCCCCGCAATCCATCGGCTCTCGAAACTGAGTACCAAAATACATACGAACCTAAATTTAAAGACCCAAGAGAGCACTCGCGCTTTTTAGAAATGACGTCAGGCTGGCGTTCAGAATTTGAAACCCTCTCCAATGATGAACAGCAAAAGGTGCTGTTCGATTTCATGCACAAGCGTCTCTACTGGCGGCTTGTGAGCTATATGCGCCGTTTTCCGGACAGGCTCACAAGCGAAAGCACAACCTACTCGGCCTGGAATGTCGGCGTAGAAGAAATGCGTTCCTATATGGGAAGTCACGATGAATCGGGATTTACCGAAAAATGGCTCGATCGAAACCACGTTCCTCTTCTTGCCGAAGCACAAAATTCTGTGCTGCTTTTTAATGCAAAAATTGCAGAAGTGCTGCGATGTCACAGTGATTGCGCCATTGCCAGAATTAAAAGAAGTTTTGATCTCAATGACATCGAACTCGAAATTCTAGCCACTCTCGTCATTGCCATGCAGGATGACACCATGCTTCGCACGATGATGGTTGCATGGGCGAATTTTATGGTCCGAATTCCTTCGGTTTCATTCCTTTCTGACCTGCTTTCCGATTCACCTCGAAACGCCGATGCCGTCACAAAATCTTTTTCGGAACAAGGAAAACTGAGACAATACCGGCTTATCATTGCCGAAACTCATGCCATATTCCCCGATCATACGCCATGTGCTTTTGCACCGATTAGCATTGAACAAAATGTTATCGATGCCTTTTGCGACCAAAAATTCAACCATGAACTGCCGCCAAACATGGTTCTGCATACCAAATCGAACCCCAAACGCACCCTGATATGCCCCGGAACCACACTCGAAGAACTTGAATATGCCCTCACGCCGTCCCGTGCACGCATCTGCATGACAGGGCCAAAGCATTCGGGACGACGCACACTTGTCTGTTCTATCGCCCGGCATAACAAGAAAAAATCAATCCTCGAAATCGATATCTGCCGAGAATTTGATCGCGTTTCCCAGCCACTTATCGAAGAAAAATTCTCCTGTCTGATGCGCGAAGCGCTTTTGAGGAACAGTGTTTTACTGCTTCGTTGTGACGACATCGATCAAACCTCCGACGTCCTCCAAAACCTTTCATCGGCCATGTCACAAATTTCCCGTCTCGCCCAGAACTATCCGGGAGAAATCGTCGTTTTGACGTCCCGATGTGATACCGTTTGGGATGATCTCTTCGGTCATTTGACCAACATTCCTGTTCCGCCGCCGGACCAGGAATGTTCAAAGACTGTATGGCTCAGAGCACTGGAAGCCTGGACAACCCCGGATGAATGCAGACACATGGCCGAAACTTTTTCAAGAAATTACACACTTCCCGTCGGGAGCATCTTTGAAGTCGTTCAAAACACAGTGGAATCACTCCAATCCACGAGTTCGAACGCAGCCGTACAGTCCCACCATATTTTAAATGAAATACGAAACAGTTTTCGCCATCAGCTCGGTTCCCTTGCCGAAATCACGGTCAGTGACGTTCCGCTTTCCGGGGTTGTTCTTCCCCATGAAGCCCAAATGCAGGTCAACGAAATACTCGAATACGCCAAGAACCTGCACAACGTTCTCGATACATGGGGATTTCGCCAGCGATCGCCTTATGGAAATGCCCTGTCCATCCTGTTTGCAGGCCCTCCGGGCACAGGAAAAACACTGCTTGCATGCGCAATGGCCAATGAACTCGGCAAAGTCCTATATCGAGTCGATCTGTCCAGAATTGTCGATAAATACATCGGCGAAACAGAGAAAAATCTCGGCAAAATCTTCGATGAAGCCGCCAAAGCTCAGGCGATTATTTTGTTCGATGAAGCCGATTCCCTGTTTGCCAAACGAACAGAAGTCAAATCCTCCAATGACCGATATGCCAATCTGGAGATCAACTTTTTGCTTCAAAAGCTCGAATCGTATAACGGCATTACGATTTTAACGACAAACCTGTCAAAGAGCATTGATGAAGCCTTCAGACGACGTCTTCGATACATCATTGATTTTCCGATGCCGGATGTTCCTTCACGTACAGCCTTGTGGAAACGCATGATGCCGCCCAATGCTCCGCTTTCGGACGATATTCAATGGACATGGCTGGCCCGAACCTTCGAAATGAGCGGCGGTTACATTCGGAACGCCGTTCTCAAAGCCGCCATCGCTGCATCGGCTGCAAACAAACCCATTTCAATGGAGTATTTGGCAAAAGCCGCCGCCGACGAGGCCCGTTCTATGGGAAGCCTCATGCGCATCAGCGACAATTATGATGATTCCGACGCACTCGACGACGACAATTTTGAAGAAAAGCCTCAGAATCGAAGAAATCGTCGGGAATACATCGATGAAGATGACAGATTTTGACAAGGCGCGCGAACGTGCGCGTCTCTGCCGCCATCGAAGCCGAAAGCAAGGTGAAACCAGGTAAAAAAAAGGCTCAATGCCAAAGCATTGAGCCTTAAAAACTCCGGAAGAGAGACTTGAACTCCCGACCTAGTGATTAACAGTCACCCGCTCTAACCGACTGAGCTATTCCGGAATAGAAAACCCGAGAGAGAAATTCGTAACTGCGCAGCATGCTACGCAGCGAGAAGTACGTATGACCACGAAATCATTGAATGATCCGTTAAAGGAGGTGATCCATCCCCACGTTCCCGTAGGGATACCTTGTTACGACTTCACCCCAGTCGCTGTCCGATCCGTGGGCGGTTGCCTCCATTGCTGGT
>JAZRVP010000267.1:0-6352 GCA_045599245.1 Myxococcota bacterium | reverse complement strand
GAAATATGAGCAGAGATTGGTGAAAAAGGATTATTTCGCAATTATAAGGCAGAAAATGCAGAGAGCCGGGCGGTGGGGCCCCGGCGGGGAACAATTGTAAGGCAGCCCCAAAAGCTAATATCAACCTAAAATATTGCGGATTCTTAAGGGCTCAGCCCTTAAGCGGGGTTCGGGGCAGAGCCCCGACTGAGCTGTAACGTGGCGTGTGAAGTATGAACAGACAGAGTTGAAATTTGAGCGATAAATGTGTATAATTAATAAGATTTGGCACTGTTTTGTGCCAAGAATATACTATTTAAGGAGTATTATATGAAGCGAAACGTGATCATTTTTAGCATTCTTTCAGCGATGTCTCTTGTCGGATTAGGATGTGACGATAACAGCGATGGCAAGAAAGCATCTTTGTGTGAAAATGGCGCAAAAAAATGTGAGAGCTCTGTTGTCTATATGTGTCTGAGTGGACGATGGGATGCTGTTTTGGACTGTGATTATGGCTGTAGCGGTGATGTCTGTGCCGATTGCACGAACGATACCGTAAAATGCGAAAATGACAGGTCTTATGTTTGTTCGGACGGAAAATGGGGCGAGGAAACGGTCTGTGAAAATGGATGTGATGGAAACGTCTGTTCATCTGAAACTCGTGAATGCACAAATTTGAATGAATTTCAATGTGTCGAAGATGTAAAATACGTTTGTGCGTTAAATCAATGGATGTTTGTTGAATCCTGTGAACATGGCTGTGATGGTAATCAGTGTAAAAAACTTCATGAAAAAGAGTTTACAGCATGCAGATATGATGAAGATTTCTGCGCAGATACGATATTGTTGACATGTGATTATAATTCCCAATACAGGGCGGTTGACTGTCGGGACAGATCGATGATTTGTAGTACAATTAAGCGTGAAGAGGATGTGTTGCAAACTGGGTGCTTCAGCGTCTGTGATTTTGAAGATGTCGGTGACGTGTCCATACGGTGCAACTCTGATACGAGCTATGACGAATATATTTGCAAGGCGGATGAAAGAGGAAATTTCGTCTTTCAATATAATCGAAGTTCTGAGTGTGAGCATGGATGCAAAGATGCGGCATGTGTGAAACTTGATCCTCTTGAATATACGGAATGTAATCCCAATTCTGATGAATGGAGCTGCAACGGCAATGTCATGCTTCGATGTGAGGAAGATTCACTCTGGCATGCCATCGACTGTGGCGAGGAAGAAAATGGTGTCTGCGGAAGTTTCGACGGATATGTCGGTTGCAGAAAATCCTGCGCTCAAAGTGATCTCGGTACGAAATCATCGATGTGTTATAATGGATGTTCTCTGGAATATGAATGCTCCAAGGATGACTACGGCATTTATGCATTACGGTCTACTGGCAATAATCAGGTCTGCTGTGCCCATGAATGTGTCGATGGCGCCTGTGTCGTTTATGACGAACTTGAGGGAACGGAGTGTGATTCTGATGTTGATAAGCCTCGCTGCAACGGTAAATATGCCAGTGAATGTATCATGGACGTTTGGGAGGCAGAAGATTGTTCGGTTTTTGGCGAGTTTTATACCTGCGACATTGATACTGTGAATAATCGCGCTGTATGTAAAGCGACAGATGCTTCCCCCATAAAACTCAATGACGTCTATCCTTTCTTTATTTCTATTTTCTTGCAGTGCGATTCGTCGTTTTCTGAATTCTGTCACGGAAATAATAGGATTTTTTGTAATTTTGATGAAGCGAGTTCTGAGGGAATTGGATCCCTTGATTGGGAAGAATGTTCATCGTCTTGTGGCGTGACACTTGAAAATGGAAAGTCTAATGCAGTCTGTATTAATCCTGAAATCGATGGTTGCGTAAAACAGGGGTGGATTGATAGCTGTATGGATAATTATTCCTATGAAGTATCGAACCGCAGGCGTTGCGATATGTTTTCGGATGGAAATTTGTATCTGTGGGGAAATGAGCAAACGGTTTACTGCGCCAATCTTTGTGAAGAGGAATGTCAGGTCGAGGCTTGTCAGCCTGGTGATTCGGCAAAATGTAATGGCAAAGTCGTAGATACTTGTACAAATGTTTCAAGTTTGAATGGCTTTTATTGGGTTGGTCATGATTGCGGCAGTGATTCAACCTGTGTCGAGGATAATGGAAATGCTTATTGCGTGAAAATTAAACAATAGAAAAATTTCTCATGCCTTTGGTGTCACGTCAAAACGTGCATTATTTGCTATGTCCATGAGATGGTATTTTCGAAAATATGCACGTTTTGAGACTTTGTTTTAGGAACGACGCGTGGACGCGTCGTTCCCTTTTAATTAGATTTTCCCCGGTTTCCTCATCATAAATTATTTTGTCAGGAGTTTGATATGAAACGAACTTTAGCCATTTTCTGTTTTCTTGTAGCGAGCACTCTTGCCGTAGGCTGCAATGAACGGGTCATTTTCCTACAGTGTGAGGATGGTGAACGGCTATGTGAAAATGATATTTCCTATATTTGTGTCGATGGTGACTGGGATGCCATATCAATATGTGAATATGGCTGTAATAATCATGCCTGTAAAAAGTCGGAAGCTGATTGCGAAGACGGCGCAGTGATATGCGAGAATGGAAAGGCTCATGTCTGTGAAAATGGCCATTGCGGTGATTAAACATACTGTGAAAATGGCTGTGATGGAGATATGTACGGCATATTCTGTTGCTGAATGATTACTCCCGGCGAATTTTGTTTTCGTGATCGCTTTTCCAATACTCGTCTGTGAATTGACGGTTGGTCGCGCAAGTCAGAAGAGTTCTGCGCGGCCCGCGGCATCGATACGACGTTTGTCGCGCAAAAGACAGTTCGCTTCGTCGGCTTTCCCTTGAGCATCTACAGCCTGCGATTGACGCTCTGGCCCCTGGATCTATCGTGAGCATGGCCAGTTTGTTCGTTTCTTCTCAACTTTCCGTGCATGACATGGAAACGGCATTTGCCTGGATAAAGGACAAACAGTGTACGCTTTGTGCGGACATGACGCGCTGCAAGCACGGCAAAACGGCATCAGACCTCAAAAATGTCCTGTCGTACGTGGACTGGCAGTTCTGCAATTATGAGGAAGGCGCGCTTCTGACGGGCGAAAAGACGCCTGCGCGGATTGCCCGCGTTCTGCTTGACTGTGGCGCTTCGCATGTCATCGTCAAGCTTGGCAGGGAGGGATGTTATTACGCCGATGCCGCAGTTCAGGCCAGTTTCCCGGCTGTACCGCAGTGTGCTGTCGTCGATACAACAGGCGCAGGGGATACGTTTGCCGGAGCCTTTATGCATGCACTTTATCGCGGTGAACCTGTCCCGGAATGCATTCGATTTGCAACCGCTGCCGCTGGAATCTGCATCAGTTTCAGGGGATGCGCTGCCGAAAATCTTTCTGAACACGCGATCAGATGTTTTATGAAAAAATTGTCGGTGTGACAGGGGGCCGCCGCCCCCTGCGACGCTATTTCGTGGATAGAGACGTGCGGACCGCGCGTCTCTATCCACGAAATACGCGCCTACCCCCCAAAGCGGGGCCCGCCCCGCAACGCCCGGCTTTTTCTTCATTTGGCCGGTTTCGCGCTGGCGCGACGATATCTCTAAAATTTCATGAAATAACTGATGCCTGGCTGAACGATTTCTAGAAGCATTTGGTCCGGATTGTTTCGATTGCCTTCCCGGTCGGCAAATTCACCCTCGGCGTATGAACCGATATCGACGCCCATTAAATAGGAAAGCTCAAACCCGATGCCGGCAAATGGCATGAAAAAGTAGATAAAGCTGAACCCTGGTTTGTATCCAACGGAGAGACTGGTTCCATTGTTATCGACGGCAAGAATGTCGCCATAGGCGGCTTTGCCCGTGTGATGCATATTGTATAGAAAGCCGACGCCTATCGTGAGAAGTGTCTGCCATCGTTTGGAAACTCGCGTCAAATAGCCAAACTCAGCCAGCGTTGCGGCATCGTAACGCGTCATGTCCTTTGAGCCGCTGTATATAGCTAGTCCCCACAATCCTCCGAATTGCTGCTCGATGCTCCACATAAATTCGCCGCCATCCAGGCCAAATCGAATAAACCCTGCTGTGCCGCCAAGGATGTTGGTGTAGGATTTACTGGCACCAATAAATGAGTCGAAATGGATCGTTCCATTGATACCTGCTGCGAAAATATATTTGGTTTTACGATATTTTGGGGGCGGATGACTGTCGCTTTTGGTTTTGGGAATGATGAGCGGAAGTTCTTCTGAAACGGTTGCCTGATCTTTATCGGGTTCGTTGAGCAATGCTTCAGACGCCGAATTTTCGCCAGTTGTAGTGTCTTTGTCATCTTCAGGCATTTCCTGCGATTTGGCTTGAAAAGGCATGAACAGACACAGGCAAAAGCAAATGAGGCCGAGAATTTTCTTCATATTCATCCGTGATGGAAATCGACCGGCATCCAGCCGACAGAGCGTTTTCCGGAGCTTTGCCCCGAACCCCTCTCAAAAGGCTTAATGTCTTAAGAATCCGTATAAAATTTCGGCCTTATCGTTATTATTTATCCGCGTAGCCGCGTAGCGTGCTATGTGGTTGCAGTATCATTCATCTTTTGTTGCTGGTGTTGTCGAATATTTCACCCATATAACGGGACGAATGCCTAATAAGTCCTCGGCATCATGATGCTTTCCATCTGTGGAAATGTTGCCTTTCAACCATTCAATGCCAGATATTCCATTTTTGTATGTGTTTGGTATTTTATTCTCAACATATTTCTGGTATTCGTCTTTAGTCAAAATGGTAACTTCATAAAACCAAAAATATTCAGGTCCATCCTCCTCTATATCTTGAATTATTACTCGTTCATCGTCAGTAAATAAATTATATAGGCAAAATTGACTATACTCACCACAACTATCAACATCAGGACCGTCTGGGGTAAAAGCTCTACGGATAATACTATCCTCCCAATATTTTTCTTCGCCACAACGACCATGTATATAATAAGGCATGTCGCCTAATATATATTTGCTTATGAGTAAAGCATTACTGTTGTCACTATCGATATCTGCAACGAACCATTCAATAATATTCCTTTCATAATGACCTAACACAATGGTGTCCCCTTTTTCAAAACAGACATCGCCGATATACATCATGTCGTCAGCACATGTACACGTTCCTGTTTTTTCATTATATTTTGCATTTCTGGCGATACAGCTAATGGGTGTGCATATGCCGTTAACTTCGATATAACCATCTTCACAATAACATGTACCGGCTGTACCGGTGAAATGAGCTGTACCGGTGAAATGTTTGCTGCTGTCACACACGCAGGCTGTGATTTCGACATCATAAAATTCTTTATTGAAATCACATCCAGACAAGCAAATGCCATCCTGCAATTTATAACCATATTCGCACTCAACAGAACAGGCTGCTTCAGATTCACTCTCGATGCAGATGGGAGTGCCATGATCTGTGCCTTTGCAGGCGTCTTTGCCAGTCAAATCTTTCAAAACGCCATCCTCGCAGACAGCCAGATTGGTTCTCGAATAATTGCATGCAGTAGCACCTGATGTGATGGTGCCGTCGGCGCATTTTTTCTCGGCTCGGCAGACATTCATATAGGCGTCGCAAACCGGCGTATTGGAATCAATTGCGGCACACTCTACACCCTCATCAAATTCTTCATTCACTTCTTTTGAACATGTTCTCAATACATTGCCGTCACAGACGGTTTCGCCTTTTCGGAAAAGACGGCCATTATAATTGCAATCTGTTGCCGTCGGCAATTTGCAGATAAACTGCGCTTCATTGGTTTCATCCGATGCACAATATTTATTTTCCAAAACGCAGTCTGTTTTGAGTGAAATTGCCCCATCGTTGCATGACACGATATTGTTGCCAAAACAGCCTGTCGCACCATGCAGAATATTGTCGCATTTTTTATATGCCGAGCAGGCATTTTCACCATCGCGACAGGCCGGCGTTTCGCCGGAACAGGCATTTTCCGCTTCTATCAATGTGCCATCGCTACAAACCATAAGCTGATTGTTCTGACAAATTGTTTTGCCGTCAAGAATGTCGCCACAATTACGCAGCACACAGTTTCCCGATGCACAAATCCCTCGTGTGCATGGTTCGGATGATGTGGTCCCGTCATCATTGCAGGTCACGACATTGCCGTCTTCATCACAAATTGTATTACCAGGAAACAGCTTTCGAGCATTGACCGTACAAAAAACAGGGGAATTGTCTTCGACACATGCCGGTAGTCCGGCATTATCAAATCCACATATTTTGTTCGTGTCACTGCATTTCAAAATATCCTGGCTGCCGTTTTCGTTGCATTTTGCCAGGATGCCATCGACGCA
>JAZRVP010000266.1:0-32052 GCA_045599245.1 Myxococcota bacterium | reverse complement strand
TCGCAGTTGATGATGACCTCCGGGCCATTATCGCATTGACCGGACTGGCTGTTGCAGAAAAGTTTTCCGCATGCTTTGCTTTCTTTCCAGACGTCGTTCACGCAGGCATAGAGCGTGTTTTTCTCACAGCGATATGTGCCGACGGTACATTCCGGCGTTTCTTCTTCCTTGACGGTGCATTTTCCGTCTGTATCTTCAACCTGGATATAGACGTAATTGCCGCTGTCGTTTTTGGAACAAGCCAGTTTATGGCCGTCCTTGCAGATAACGTCACCTTTTGGGCATTCATTCCACTCGGAGCTTTCGTTACATGCAGACAATGCTGCGGCTGAGAGGATACAGGCCAATACGAGATACTTGTTACACGCAGTTCTTTTCATACAAATTCCTATTAAAAAAGCCATACATGAAGGTATGGCGAGTGAAAACGAACAGCATTATAGCCAACGCGTATTTGCAAAGCAAGTAGCGTCGGCGGCGAGCCGTATTCGCAGCGCGAATAGGCGAGCTGGCATGGCGTATTGGCCGTCAGGCCGATAGCCATGCTTTACAGATTATTACATTCACTTATGTATAATTGGCTGACAATGTATATATATTTTAGCAAGAGTGATTTTGCACTTTTTTTAAATATTGACTGGCCTGAATACAGCTATTTTACGCATGCCGTTCGGTCTTCGTTGCAGCCTTTTGTGCATTCCCGGGAGCCGTTATTGACTCAGAAGAGTTTTCCGGATGAGGCTTTGCCGTTGATGAGTTTGCATGTGGAATCAGAGCAAAGAACATCGTTACAAATCAAATTTTCCCTGAGAATAGAAAAACTGTATCATATCGACGAATGGCTTTAATTTTCCGTCTTTTGACGTCAGATACTCCGTTTTTATATATTCTTTTCCTGGCTGAGACATGATACAGCATTGGTCAAACTGCTCTTTTCGGGCTTGTACGAGTGCATTGGCATTGAGATTCAATGTTTCTATTGTTTTTTTACCGCGTTCCGTCACGCCTTCTATTTTTCCGTTATATTTAAATCGAAAATGCAATTCACAATCCTCATCTGTGGGGGAAACAAATAGATTGGGATCATAATTGTCATCTTTTTTCTTGCCGCAGGTATCTATTTCATCGCATGAAACGACAAGATTGTGATAATCCATGCTATTATGATTTATTTCTTTTTTTCTTGGCCAAATGTGTTCGTTATGGCATTTGGCTTCCTCGATTTGACGACAACAATAGCAGCACAGGTATTGTTGTTCAGATAAGAGATACCGACGAAGTTCAGCACGAGTTTCTGTGCCGTTTTTGATTTTATTCAAATCATCATAACGGGCGTTTGGATTTTTTCTGCAAAAATGTGCCCAAAAAGCAGGCGTTTCACCTTTAATGATTTTTCGCATACAGCAGTTTCTCTCGTTTCAAGAGTCCGTCAAGACGAATATAATCTTCGGTATTTGCGCTGGTCCATTTACGAACTCTGTCGAGAAGGTTTTCGGCCTCCTCAAATCGATGTTCCTGTATTGCATCCGATGCTTGTTCCAATAACTCGTAGAAAACCTGGTTCACAGACCGCGTATCCATAAAAGTTTCAAGAATCATATTGCTGTCATAGCCATCCAGGCGTGGAAGTATCTTGACTTCGGTTTCCATTTTTTCATTCAGAAAGATATTATAAACATTGAAACTGTCATCGACTTCTCCCAATACTTGAGGGGAATGTGTCGTTACGATGAACTGAATATTTGGAAAAACTCGCTTTAGAACGCCCAAAATTCTTCGCTGCCATGATGGATGCATGTGAAGTTCAATCTCATCGATTAAAACGATGCCTTGTCCTTCGAGCGGATTTTCACGATTTGGATTAGCAAGCGCAATGCGTCTGGCCAAATCGCCAATCAGTGCAAGCGTACATTTTTCTCCATCTGAAAGCAGATTGACGGAGACCATCACTGAGCCTTTGTTGACAACCATACGCAGAGGATTTCTCTTCACCCGAAGATTTGATACATTGTCAAGCATGGTTTCAACCGCTTTTCGCACGCATTTTAGCTTAATATCCTGATAATGAGTGTCTCCTGTTTCGCGAATCCGTTCATTTTCTATATCTTCCTGATTGCGGTACCATTCAAAAAATGTTCGAAAATCCGGGAAATTTTCTATAGCATGCTCCAGTGCAGTCAACTTGGAAAAATCATGTTTTCGGCGGATTCTCAACGGTATGTCAAGAACTGTGCGGTTTGTTCCATAATTGACAAAGATGGGGATATTGTTGTCAGTCTCTGCCAAAAGCAAATTAAATGCACTTACAAACGCATCATAATTGTTTTTTTAAAGTTCTGCTTTGAAACCAATCGATGTCTTTTTGCATGTTCTGCTCAAAGAATAATCAGAACCATTTAAGACAACATTTGTTTGTATCGACAATTCTCTACTGCCATTATGAATCAATTCTGGCAAAAAAGATTTATATGTTTTTCCCTGAGAAGGATTCAGACGATTGACCCAAATCCAGAAGCAATAATTGATGACAGCCAGTACAGAGGACTTGCCTGTTCCGTTGACGCCAAATAGAATGGTATTTTTACCATCTAGTTCAAGCGACATCTCATGAATTCCCTTGAAACCTCTAATTGTCATTCCTCTCAGCTTCATAACCATCCCTCTGGTTTCATCTCAAGATGCGCAGGCATTAAACTCTCAGCATTTGCCCCCCAAAACTTTAGCATTCCCCTGTTTTCAGGGCAAAATTCTGCGTTTTGGCAGTAAAAACATTCAGCATTGCGGGCCGTATTCGCAGCGCGAACAGGCGCGCAGGCATGGCGTATTGGCCGTCAGGCCGATAGCCGTGCCCCAAAACATAAAACTTATGCTTTCTTTTTTCGTTTAAAGAAGTCCTTGAGAGAGACTTTGAGAACGTATTTTGTGTAGATGAAGAGGCTTATGGCGATGATTAGGACTTCGATGGTGATGTGAGTCCAGCTTTTCCAGGGCAGGCCGTCCCGCAGGAACCAGAGCGGGATCGAGAGGGCGAAGGAAAGCAGGATGAAACCGAGGCCGTGTCGGATGCTTGAGAGGATTTTTTTGATCGAGATGTCGATGAAACGTTTAGCGAAATGGCTGTGAATGCCGAAGAAGGCGAAGAGGATGGTGATCCAGGTCACGAGCATGCCCTGGGTACCGAATTCGGGGAACATGCAGAGTACGCCGGAGGCAAGAGCGGAGAAGAGGCCCATTTCGATGATGCCGGTCAGGATAGGGATATCCGGGCGGCCGCAGGCACGATAGAGATCGGGATATGCCTGAAGGATGGCGCGAAAAAATGAGAGCCCGAGGACAAATGGAATGACGGGGACGCAGTCCATCCAGGCGGGTTTGTTCATAATGGAAAAAATGTCTTCGGCGGAAAAGAAGATAAAGACCGAAGGAACAGCGGCGAAGATGGCGATGTTTCGCTGGTTCCAGAGGAAGAGTTCGGAGAGTTCGTCTCTTTTGTCACGAATGCGGGCGAAGACAGGGAAAGAGCTTTTGCCGACGACATTGAACAGGGCGAGTGCCGGTGTCATGGCGAGTTCGTAGGCGATGCGATAGATACCAAGAGGGGCTTCGCCGAGGAATTTTCCGATGAAGAGGTAATGGAGATTTTTATTGAGCTGATCGAGGCCGTTGCTGAGGCAGAATTTGATTCCGTATTTAATGAATCGTTTGCATTCATGCCATTTGAAGTGAAATTTAGGGACGTATTTAGCGCAGACAAAGGCGCCGATGAGGGTTCCCAGGCCAAAAGTCGTGTCGCCGATGACGATTGCCCATGCGCCGAAGCCGCAGATGGCCAGAACGATTTTCAGAATGCTGCAGGCGATTGTGGTGAAGGCGTTGATGGCACTGATTTTATGGTATTCAAGGCGGCGATTGACGAGCTGAAAGGGGATGGCGGCGATGCTCACGAGGGGGAGTTTGAACATCGAGACGATGAAGAGCGGGACGAGTTCTTCGAGGCCGTAAAAGCGGGCGACAGGCCAGGCCAGAGGTGCCGCAACGAGGAATGTGAGGATGCCGAACCCGGAGGCAAACCAGAAGACACTGTGCGTTTCATCGGGCGTGAGTTTGTTGTCCTGAAGAAGAGCCTGATTTGTTCCGAGTGCGTTAAAGGCTTCAAAGATGACGGCAAAAGAGAGGGCAATTGTG
Source organism: Myxococcota bacterium (assembly GCA_045599245.1). Classification (GTDB taxonomy): domain Bacteria; phylum Myxococcota_A; class Bradymonadia; order UBA4248; family UBA4248; genus UBA4248. Next base: position 27,867 of record JAZRVP010000266.1, on the reverse strand, counting down.
GCGGTCCCCATCTCATCGGCATCCATAAAAAGCATTGCAATAATCATCGTGATGGCGCCAAGCCCCTGGGAAATGATTGAAGCCAGGCCAATCCAGAAAAAGCCGGAACGGATGCTTTTTTTGGGGTCATCTCGAAGATTTTTTTCGTATGCGAGGTCTTTTGCCATGAAGAAAACTGATCGTAGAAAAGCAAAATAGTGGTAAGAAGAAAGATTGGGTAATTGCGCAGCCAAAAAAGGCGGGCAATATACTTTCATTTAAATCGATTGTCAGATTTTGTTGCGAGTCAAAATCACGCTAGATTATGAGATTGAGCAGAGTTAGAACGGTAGTCTTTGGAATATTGCTTTCGAGTGCATTGGTCTATCCGATGGCTGCGCAGGCGGAGCCGGATGCGGCGGCTTTGGAGGCTGTCATGCAGCCGGGAGCGGGAGAGAAAGGTGGTGAGCTGGCCAAAGGTGAGCTATTGGCAACGGCATTGAAACGCGAAAAACTCGATACCAATTCCGTGAGACTTGCCATGAAAAGTATTGGCGAGCTTTTTGATTTTAGATTGTCACGAGCGGGCGATCGATATGTATACCGGGTTGGGAACAGGAAGCTCCAGATGCTGCGGTATCAGAGAAAGCAGCATGTGTATGAAGCTGTATTGAACGAGGAAACGGGAGAGTTTGAAGCCCATCTCGTCGATGTGGAGAAAGAGGCTGAGAAACGGGCTCTTGGACCGTCCGGGCTCCCCGATGAAGAAGAAGTTGATGTCGAACAGGCAGTTGTGGCTGAACAGCTTAGACAGCCGCCTGCCGAGGATATTCCGGAGCAGAACGCCAAACAGGCACTCGACAGCATGGAAGTTGCCCAGCCTGAAGATCCCGTATTTCCTGAAGATCCGGCTCTGGCGGGATTGCCGAGTCCGGACGAGGAGTTTCCGGCACAGAATGAAGCTGGAGCAGAGGAGGCAGGGGCCGGGCCGAACCGGGACGGCGTTCAGACTGAGGATGCGACAGAACAAGTTCAGGCTGAAAACGGCGTTAATCCCGGTGATGAAATGGGACATGAGCCGGAGGCCGATTCGGATGAGTCCGACGACGATCTGCTCAATCAGCCTGTCTATGTTCCGCCGTCGGCAAAGAATATTGAGAAGCCGGAGCCGGAACAGCCTAATCGCATTGTTCCCGATCAGAAGAATTACAACACGCCTTTTAATTGTCCGGTGCCGAAGTCGAGAAAAGGTGTCGAACTCGAGGCCGGGACGTTCTCGTCGATAAGTGTTGCCGTCCTTTTGATCGGGCTTTTCCTTTTCATTTTTTCTCTCATCGCGATCATTGTTCCCGGTATTCGGGCCAGAAAACGATGTTCTGCGCAGGGATTTCATGTCCGAAACATGCTGCAGATTTCCTCGCATCAGAGAATTGCATGCATCGAAGAAGGAAATCAGGCATTTTATATAGCGATTGACAGAAATTCGATGTCATTTCTTGCGCCATGTCCAGTGGATGACGAAGCATTTTGGAAATATCTGCGTCAGAAAACTTATTGGAATCAGATGGCGCATAAGGCATTGTCGGACAGACAGCTGGCGGCACTCATTCAGGAATTCGGCAAGGCACAGGACAAGCCGGAAACAACCTGCAAGACGAAGAATATTGCAAGTCTTGGAAGCTGTGAGGATATGTCAGACGATGATGAAGAGGATGATGAAGCCGGCGTCGCGCCAGAGAATGATGAAGCACAGGATGATGAAGACGGTGGTCTTTGCGAAGGCATTGATGAGACAGATGAAGAGGATGACGACGAGGAGAAGGCATGAGTCGATTGATTAAGCTGAGTTTGTTCGGTTTTTTGATTTTGAGTTTTGTCGGCTGTTCATCCGCGTCCAAAGTTGTTGAGAGTCCGGTGCAGACTGTCGTCACGGAGCCTGCGGCAGAACCGGAGCCTGAAGTGCAGCAGGCTAAAGAGAGTGTTCCGGTGGCACCGGCAGTATCAGAACAGCTTCAGGCTTTGAGAAACAGCATTTCAGTCGGAGATGCGGCTGAAATTGAACGTATCGCGCATCAAATCATCGATTCCGGTTCGGAACAGGGTGAGCAGATCGAGGCTCTTCGAGCCTTGTCGCAGCGAGCGTGTGCCGAGAACAGGTATGAAGAAGCAAGGCTGTATGCCGAAGCGGCTTATGGAAAAGAGAGCCGGTCGGCTGAGACTTTGATGCTTCTTGCACGTATTTCGCGATATGAACAAAAGAATGATGAAGCCGTCAAACGGCTTCGTGAAGCCATCGAGACGGATCCTGGCAATCCGAAGCCTTATCTCATGAAAGCGGCTATTTTGCTTGAGTTTCTCGATGTCGAGAGAGCCCTGGCGGATGCCAAAAAGGCGCGTGAACTTGATCCGGCTGACTGCAGCACAGGCATCGTTCTGGCGGATGCCTTCTTTGCGGCTCATCAGTTTGAGGATGCGGCATCTGAATATGAAAAAACTGTTTCACAGAACTGTTCTTTGAGTGAAGCATCTTTGGCGAATCTGGCCAAACTCTATGAAGTTCACCTTCAGAATCCCAAAAAAGCCTGCAGCACGTATCAGCAGCTGACTCAAATGGCACCTGATAATGCCTACTATAAGGCTTCTAAAGATTACCAGTGTTCGGTCCCCGAAAATGAGAGCTAGATGGTGAACGCATAAGATGGCATTATTACCGAAAGATCTTCAGCGATTTAGTATTGATGGACAGAATGTTGTGCCTCAATACATCAAGCCGACAAAATCTGTTCTTGAACTGGCCGAACAGATTCTGGGGTGTTTTAGATTTAGTCCGGACGATACCTATGGGACATTGACGGATGCTCTTGAGCCATTGTGCCTTCAGAGTCAGCGTCATCGTCTCATAAAAGGAATGATACACATTCTTGAGTCGCGTCTTGAATTTGGTGAGTCTCAGGATATCGACCCGGTTCTTCTTCGAGAAGAATTGTTTGCCAAAGCGGCTCAGGTTGATGCGGCAGCTTTTTTGAAAATGGATTGGCGCGAACCGATTGCTGCCGAAATCTGCGAAAAATATCACATAAAACGTGAAGACCTTGAAGACAGCATCTATTCGGATTTGAAGGATGAAAGAAAAATACTTTCTTTCGAAGACCTGGAGCCGGAAGACCTCGTTTCAGAGTACAACATGACTTTGGCGAGATCGCTGCTGCTGTACGCGAGAAAGCTGACATTTACGGTGGATTTGGGGAAAACGACGGCACAATCGTTGAGAAGATTGTTTCAGAGTTTGAGGTTTTTTAACCTGTTGTTTGAAGCGCAGCCATTGACGGAGACGATATGGCAGTTTTCAGTCGACGGGCCGTCGGCTATTCTTCCGCAGCCTCAGAAATATGCGATGTCTCTGGCGTCATTTCTGCCGACACTCTATTCGTTTTCGGTGTGGCATGCTACGGCGGAAATCTATATGGATGAACATGTTTATTCCTGGCAGCATACACCGGATGCGTTTGAACCGCCATTGATGCGGCATCCCGAGAGAATTCCGGAAGAAGCCGGGCAGCTTTCACAAAGGATTGTTCAAATTGATCCCGAGTGGGAGATATCAAAAGATTATCCGGTTTTGATGATGGGGCCGCAATGCGCCTGGGTGCCCGATTTTTCTATTAGAAACAAGATGACAAAAAAAGTTGCACATATCGAAGTGCTCGGCTACTGGCGCGCAGACTATTTGAACAGACGTCTTGAACTGCTCAAAAAAGCCCCGAAAAATCTGATTCTTGTGCTAAGTGACCGACTGAAACTCGATGAAGCCGCCATCCAAAAAACACCGGTCAGCATCATTACCTTTAAACGTACTCCTCGACCACAGGATGTCATCAAGATTGCCGAAACCTGCGCCATCAAAGAATGACGGAATGTGAGAACAAATAACCGTTCATAACCCCGATAAAGAAAGTTCATGTCCGCACATACACAGGCTCTTCAGGAGCTCATCGATGCTTTTGCCTCACTTCCTGGAATTGGAAGAAAATCGGCCACAAGGCTGGCATTTTATCTTGTGAAACAGCCATTAGAGACGTCTCAGGGATTAGCATTTGCCATCACATCGGCAAGAGAACGCATACGTTTTTGTGAAGTCTGTCAGAATTTGTGTGAAACTTCACCGTGTGAACGTTGCAGCAAACCGGTTCGTGATGAAAATCAAATCTGCGTGGTCGAGTCACCGCAGGATTTGGTTGCCATTGATGCTACACATGAGTTTCATGGCCGGTATCACGTGCTTCATGGGGCCATTTCGCCACTTGATGGAATAACACCGAGTGAATTAAAAATACGTGAACTGATGGTTCGACTGGGAAATCAGACATTTTCAGAAGTCATACTTGCAACCAATCCGTCGATTGAAGGCGAAGCCACGGCATCGTATCTCAAGAGACTGATAGAGCCTTTGGGAATAAAGGTTTCTCGCATTGCATCGGGACTTCCGATGGGGGCACAGCTTGAGTTCGCCGATAAGGCGACATTGGGACGATCGCTTCTCGATCGCCGTCTGTTTTAGTTTTTTCAGGGAGAGCAGTAATGAAAGCTCCATTTTTGGGCGTTCGATATTTTATGGGGTCAGTCACCAATGTTGCGAATCGTCCTTTTAGACGGCTGGTGACTGAACTCGGGGCCGAAGCAACACTCGGTGAAATGGCGATAGCCAAATACGTGGCTCAGGGCGGAAGACAGGATTTGGCACTTCTCAAACGCGCAAGTGAAGAAAAAGTATTTGGTGCACAAATCGTAGGCGGCAATACCAAACACCTGGAAAAAGCCGCCAAACTTGCTGAAAAATTCGGCGCGGATTTTGTCGATTTTAACTGCGCTTGTCCGCATCAGTCCGTGATTTCACACGGCGGCGGTTCCGTTCTTCTCAAGAATCCGGTCAAAATAATTCCTTTGCTGGACGCCATTCGGCAGGCAGTCTCGATTCCCGTTTCAATCAAACTTCGAAAAGGTTTTGATGAAGGGGATTGTGTCGCGGAAGAGATCGCGGACTATGCTCAGAAAGCCGGATTTAATGCGATTTTTATTCACGGGCGCACAAAGGCTGCTCAATATCGCGGCAGCTGTGACTGGGAGCTCATCGAACGTGTGGCACAGAATTCTGATATCCCCGTGATTGGATGCGGCGATCTTGGTCACGGAACCGACGTCTTTGAAAAAGAAAAAACGACAGCCTGCAGCGGTTTCGCATTTGCTCGTGGAGCATTGATGAAACCGTGGATTTTTAAGGAAATAAAAGAGAGAAAAAGCCTTGATCCGTCTCCGGAAGAACGCATTGAGATTTTGAAAAAACTCGTTTTATATACGCTTGAAGCCTTTGGAAATGATGAACGTGGCCTGAAACGATCCCGCGATTTTCTCAATAAACAACTCGAATTCCTGATGCGATATGTTCCAACCGGTGCTCTCGGAAGAGAACTGCCCATTCAGGAAAGGGCACCGGAATGGACACCTCGATCTGATTTGGAGGAACTTTTGTTCAGTACAAAAGTTGAAGACAAGGCACAACTCCTTCGACTCGCCGATTTTCCCGATACCCCGGCTGAACACTGGACGGCGCCTTCCTCACAAGACACGGTGTCTGATACATCTGGCTGTGATGACGTCTGATTCTCCTGTTTGAATCTGCTTTTTATCAGGGAACAAAAATATGCAGGCTGTTTCAGCATTAACGCACTCCAGAAATCGTCGTGAAATTCAACGGATTTTGTCCGTTCTTGGATATGAAATGACCGTGTGTAAAACTTTTATGGAACTTGAGAATCTGCTCAAGGCCGCACCGGCTCTGGTCATTTGTAATGCTGAATTTCAGGAACATTCTGTTATCGATCTCCCTGCAAAATATCCCAAAATTCACTGGATCATTCAGGGGGAATTTTCCTGGTCTGCAGCCGCTGAACTGGTGCGCGTTCACGGCTTTTGTGACGTAATTCTTGAGCCTTTTTCCTGCTCCAATCTGTTCGATGCGGTATGGCTTCTGGATAACGGGGGCTGCGCTTATTCAACAGGACAGGTCGCTTATATGAGATGGCTTCATGGGACAATCGTCAAAGCAGGTCCATCCAACAGTGAAAAATACCTCGAAAAACTGGATGAACCCGGAAAAAATGCAGACGCTGAATTTTCACCTCTGAGCAGTCTCAAACAATGCTTCTTTAGAAAAACAGATTCCGGTCTGCTGTCCAAAACGCATTTTGCTTCTCTGTTGTATCGGATAATGAATGAACAGCTTTCCGGGACGCTTCATGGTTTTCGAGAAAGTCTTCATTGGCGCATCGCATTTGATGCTGGAGCCCCTTATGCCTTTTCGACGTGTGATGCCTATTCGTTTTTTGAATTAAAAACGTGGACAGAACAAGTCCCGGAATTTCATAACCTTTGGATGCATGACGGACGGGATGAAAATCTTTTGGAGGTTTATTCTCGTCAACCGGAACTCATCGAGGCATATAAGGCTTGGATGACGTCATCGATAAGTGAGATGTTCACATGGCCCGAGGCTGAATTTTCATGGCATGGCTGGGAAATTTCTCCGAAAAAGGCGTTTCATCCGGAGTTTTCGCTTCAGGAATGCATGGAAATGATCCTCGACGGCGTGTTTCATCACTTGCCATTGTCTTTTGTTGTTGAAGTTACACAATCGTGTCTTCCTTATTTTTTGAAATTAAACGATAATAGACAACGGTTTTTGGAGCAACTCGCTCCTGAGACTGCGACTGTTGTCGAAAAACTCAAAAAGGGTGATACGCTGACGAATTTGTTGATGTCAGAAAATGACAAAATAACAGTTCATCAGACGGTTTATCTGCTGCTCATCATGAGTCAACTCGATTTTATTGCATAAAGGAGTCAGGCACTATGGGAAACCTGGAAAAAACTCAGACGCGTAAAGAGCCCATTACCTTTACCGGTCGTACGCGCAGTGATGCAAAACGCAAGGCACTTAATTACTGGTATATGAACCAGTCAACCCTTGCCATGAGTATCCGGGAGTTTAGTGCACGTCTTGTTCTTCTCCCCGATGGTAAAAGCATCGTTTTTTATGAATCCCCCGTCGCCTAGTTTTTTATGTCAGAAGAGACCCAAACCATCATGTGCGATGTTCCCGTCGCACTTAAAGTCAGAAAGTATCGTTTGAGTGCTCAGCTCAGACCAGTTCAGTCGCAGGAATTTCAGAAAAGAGTCGTCTATATCGGCGCTCATTCTGATTGCGATTTCTGCCTCCAGGAGCCTTCAATTTCAAGACATCACGCTAAAATTGAACTCGATGAAAGCGGTTATCGCCTCGTCGATCTTGGAAGCAAAAATGGCACTTTCATCGGCGATCTGAAGGTCAACGATATCTATCTCAATTCTCCGACGACGTTCCGCTGCGGCAGTGTGGAGTTCGATTTTGAACTGGGGTGCGAGACAATTGAAGTTTCCATCTCAAGACAAAATCATTTCGGCGGCATGCTCGGTACTTCAACCGCAATGCGCGAAATATTTGGCCTCCTCGAACGTGTGGCTCCAACTACGGCTACCGTCCTCGTCGAAGGTGAGTCCGGTTGCGGTAAGGAACTCGTCGCTGAAGCCATTTGCAAGCATTCTCAAAGAACTGACAAGCCTTTCGTCACTTTCGATTGCTCCGCTGTTTCTCGTGAACTCATCGAGTCCGAACTCTTTGGACACGTCAAAGGCGCTTTTACCGGCGCCGTGTCAGACCGAAAAGGCGCTTTCCTTCAGGCAAATGGCGGAACCCTTTTCCTCGATGAAATCGGTGAACTTTCCCTCGATTTGCAGCCAAAACTTCTGCGAGCTCTCGAAAATCACGTCGTCAGACCCGTCGGTTCCGAAAAAACTTTCCCCGTTGACGTCCGCGTCATCGCCGCAACTAACCGATCCCTCGCCGATGAGGTTAAAAAAGGTTCCTTCAGAGAAGACCTTTTCTACCGCCTCGCCGTCATTAAAATCGATTTGCCTCCTCTCAGAAAGAGAACCGAAGATCTCCCTATGCTCGTCGAACATTTCCTCGACAACGCTTCAAAAAAATTCGGTAAACCAGCCCCAAATATCTCTTTCTCAACGATGCAGAAACTTCGAGCTTATAACTGGCCCGGAAACGTCCGTGAACTGCGAAATTTCATCGAAAGAGCCTGCCTGCTTTCAAATAACGATCGCATCGAGACTCGTTTCCTTAATGTCAAACCCTCTGAAAATAACGTCGAACAGTCTTCCGCTGATACCGAGGCTTATATCGATATGCTCCTCGCTCAGCAGACTCCCTTCAAAGAGGCTAAACAGAATATCATCGAACAATTCGAACTCCAGTATTGGAAAAAATTGCTCGAAATGACTAAAGGAAATATCTCAAAAGCTGCAAGGCTTTCCGATATGCACCGAAAATCAGTCGAATACATCGTTAAAAAATTGAATCTCAAGGGCATTAAAGACTCAAAAGATGATGAATCCGATGAGGATTGATAAATGCTCCTCGACGATCCAAAAATCATTGAATATCAGATTCGCAATCTCATGCTCGACGGACCCGAGCCTCTCGGGTTCGATTTCATTGCCGATCATTTGTCCGACTATCTGTTTCGCCGCAATCCAATCGCTAAACGCGATCTCATTATCTTGGCGCGCGCTTTTGTGCCTCTCTTGCGCGAAAAACGTTTCCTCGATAGACTGCGCGATTTCTACGATTGTGAATGCGATAATCCCGATATCACAGAACTGACACGCGCCTGTTTTACTTGCTATTCGCCATCAAAATCCGGACTGCATAACGCTGAGGCTCAGAACGCTCAGACCCTTATCAGTCAGCCTCTCGGCGTCCAAAAAGCTATGGCTCGCGCTCATATTCGCGCTCAACACGAGGCTCTGCTTCATTCTCCATGGCCTCAGGTCATCGAAATCCTCTGTCAGAATCCTTCAATCCTCGAACGTGATATCATTTTTCTGTCTTCTAAACGCCCAACTCTCAATGAGCTCCTCGAACCCATTCTCGAATCGCCCTGGAGTACCCGTGACGAAATCCGTTTCGCACTCGCTGCAAATCCCTCTTTCAGTGCTAGTCATGCCATGCGATGCGCTCTCACGCTTCCTCATGCAAAACTCCTCGTTCTCAAGGATATCAGCGAGCTTCATCCCGTCGTGCGGCGTTTCGTCGAAAAATTGATTGAGCTTCACGGATGACTTCTTCCCGAATGACTTTTTGTGGGAAAGGTGGAGCCGTGCGCAAGGCACACGGCTCCTCGCGCCTATCGCGCTGATGCGCAATACGGCACGAATATCAGGTTGGGGCAGGGCATGGCTATCGGCTTTCGCCGGATACGCCATGCAGGCGCGGGCTATCGCGTTTTCCGACCGCAATACGCCCGCGCCCAATACATTTCTCATACAAAAATACCCTCTCAACAAGAGGAGAGGGCAGCTAAAAACAGCATTTGTATGGACATTAGTCTTCGTCAGAAGATGCATTAGAAGTGTCAGTGGCTTCATCTGAGCTACTGGCTTCATCGGCTTCGTCATCGTCGTCCAATTCACTCGCCGTGGATAGTGTGATGGTTGGCATGCTGGCCATAGATGCCATTTTTCTCAGGATGTCATCGGCTTGATTATTCTGAGTGGCTTTTTGCTCTTCACTGCTTTCTTTTTTCGGGGCTGCTTTTGATGAACCGCCTGCTGCCATTTTTCTCAAAATATCATCGGCATGTTCCAACGCATAACGAGCCTGTTCTTCTGCTTTAGCCATGGCTTCCCGAGCCTCTTTCATGGCTTCTTCGTCGACTTCTTCTTCCGGGGCGTCATCCATCGTGCTCATCAGTTTTTCACCGCTCGGCTGCTGTGACTGAAGATGACGACGAATTTCATCCTGATGAGAATTGACAAAGTCTTCGACGCGTTTCTGCATTTCTTCATTCGTTGGGAACGGTTCGCCGGCTTTTTTGCGATCGATCATATCGACATAAACTTCGGCAAGTAACTGGCCTTTTTCTTTGTCAGCTTCAAAGAATTTGCGGGCACTGTCGAGCATTTCATTGACTTTATCCGTGTCACCGAGCTTTTCACTGATTTCAGAATACTGGAGCTGAAGCATAGCTCTTTCCGGACCACGCAGTTTGTCGAGCATCTCATCCATGAAACGGAGGGCTTCATTGAGGACTTCTGCGCGCTTGGATTTGCGATCCATTTTTTCAAACACTTCAGAGAGTTTCATGCAGATGGCGATATGTGTTTCACCATCGGTATTGGCTCGCAGGGCTTCATAAAGCTCGACACATCGATCGAGCTTTTCGCCGCGTTTGAAATAGATTTCGGCGGCAGCCGCAGCTGAATTCTGATCGAAGGTCAGCTTGTGAGTCTGCGGATTCATTTGCCAATACAGGTGATTGACGTTTTCATAGCACTCGAGAGCTTTGTCTTCTTCATCATTGGCCTGATAGAGTCGGCCGGCAAGACGAATGACAGAAATGTCTTTCGGGAGCTGTTCGAGAAGGACTTCAACGGCTGCAATTCCAGATTCATAGTCGTGTGAAATGAGTCCGTGTTGGGCAATACGGGCAAGGACCTGAATGTTTTCGGAATCCATGTCGTGAGCCGCTTGAAGAACTTCTTCGGCTTCCGAAAACTTCTTCATGGCCCAATAAATTTCTACGAGAAGGAGTTTCGTTTCGATATTGGCATCTGCTTCATCGGATTTGATGAGCAGGCGTGCAGCGTCATCGAGACGTCCTTTGCCATAATATGCACGACCAAGTTCACACATGACGAGGGCATCGTCTGCGTGATCTTTGTAAACGGCTTCTATGCCTTCAATGGCTTCATCAAAAGCACCTTCCTGAAGGGCAATCCAGGCTTTTTTGAAATCATCGCCCAATTCATCGCAGTGTTGAGCTTTATCAAAGGGCAGGGAAGTGACATAGAGGTTCCATTTGTCGTTTGTATCGAGATTGCTGACGCGCTCTTCGCCTTCAACTTTGGGTTCGACGATTTTTTCTTCTTCCTGCCAGTGGTTGCTGTCATCGACAAGGGCATTCAAGGCGTCGCGCTCTTCGTCATTGCGAACATATCGCGCGGCCCTTTCAATGGCGTTTTTAGCGGCATCCTGCTGGCCGCTGCGAAGATATTGTTTAGCCTGATCATAGGCTCGTTTATAAATGATTCCCTTGAGATTATCTTCTTTTTCGGAAATCTGTTTTTGGGCATCTGCATCGTCGCCGGCTAAATCCTTTGCCTTGCGAATGCTCATCATGGCATCGCCAAAGTCCAGGTTTTTACACATTTTATCGCATCGATTGAGATAATATTTCCAGTCTCGATGAAGAAGTTTATCCAGCAGTCCCATTCAGTTTCTCCTTTTTTGTTATATTTAGACAGATACGAGGAATTTTTCTCGAAATCCAAAAACGCTATCTATTATCAGAAAAACCGCAATAAGTCCTGTAAAAACATAAGGTTAAAGAAACAAAAAAGCGCAACAACGAATTGTTGTTGCGCTGTGTCAAAAATGACGTACTCTTCCAAACAATCAGTTCGTGTTTTTGGTCAAGTCTTTGAGATCGAGGCCAATGGGATAAAGATAGGAAATGTATGGGCTGTAGCCGTATCCAATCAGACCAAATGGTTTCGAACCTGTCATCGTATGTGAACCGCCCGTTACACTTTTATACATGTATTTAAAACCTGTTGACCCGATGGGGTGAAATCCTGATGTGTTGAGATTCACGCCATCATAGGTTAACGTACCATCATTAGGAACAACAATGGTGATGTAATTCTCATTATAGCTGCTGGGAACACTGAATGAATAGTCTGTTCGATACTGTTCATAAGGAACGGCTAATCCAAAGGCGGGATCGCCTTTGTTTGCATTTTTGTATTCTGAGCCAGCCATAAATTGTCCGACTAGAATGGGTTTATTGGCATTAATTTCAAAGACATTTGATGTTTCAATTGGCCAGAATTGACCGGCATTGAGTGTTTTGGTTGAGCCATTTGCCGTGACGGTTGTATCGGCTTCACTGGCAAGAATTCTCCAGAAATCGTTTGAACTGCCTCGACGTTCAACGGGAACTGCAAAATACGACTTACCCCATGACTGAATGGGATACATCTGTTCTTCAAGGTGATCACAGGCACCATAGCCATGAGGAATGTTTGAACACCTCATACCGCCATATACAGCGATTTCTTTGTCTGATGTTATAAGTGATCCTGTTTGTTCTCCATCGACCTGTGATGTCACAAGGTTTAGAACTTGGAAACGATCCAGCGTATATGTTTTGTCCAATCCTTGAGAAGGTGGGGTTATGTTTCCATTTACAATGGGGGCATTCATTTTAACGGTAACATTTGTTTTCCCGGGTTTGGTCGCAACGATTGTTGTATTAGATGTGTGTGTACTATAGCCTGGAGACCAAGTCATTGTCATGTATTTTTTGCCAAGAACGTTTGTCGGGAGCAGGAGTGAGGCATCCGCTGTATACGATGCTGAACCATCCCATGGCGTAAATTGATAAACCGTAATTGGGCGACTGGCACGTAAAATATATGATTGATTGGTTATACCTGTTCCCTCGACCATGTATGTCGTTCGGGTTGAGAGTTGTTGAATTTTAACTTGGCCGGGAGCAACGTCGAATTTGAAGTTGGGTGTCGGCGGTGATGTGTTGAATTCGCTGGGTTTGAAAATATATACAGTTACTGTTTCTGAATTTGGATTACTAATAAGAACTGTATGATTAAAATATGCTTCATAATCAGGTTGATTTGCTAGATATATAGGCCAATACTCGCAACCAATATAACTATCAGCTGTACGAATGAGATCGCAACTCGAAACGCATTCTTCACTGGTATCTTCAATGCCATTGCAGTTTTGATCGTTTCCAATATAGATCCCTGAGTCGTGACACGTAATGGCGGACGGGTATACACCGCCTGTGCATGGCCCCCAGAAAAGACCGCTTGGATCACAGGTTTGATTGCCAAGCTGACAGGCGCCTTTGGCGTCTAACGGAACGCCTTGTTCATCGCGGCCTGTTAAAATGTTTTCATCGCCACGCCAGCATTTACGCGAGTCGGTTGGTTTGCAAATGCATTGTGTGGTCGACTCACATCCATTGACGGGGTTGCCGTCGCAGTCTGAATAACCTGCCGCACACTGGCAGGTGCCTCCTACACAGGCTTGACCGGCTGCACATTCATTGCCGCAGGTACCGCAGTTGTGAACACTCGTTTGTGTATCGATACAGACTTCATTGCACCGCGCAAGGTCTCCGCAATCCTGACGACATGTTCCGTTATAGCATTCATTGCCTGCACCACATGAATTCAGACATTTGCCACAGTTTTGGACGTCGTTCATCAAATCAACACAGGTGCCAAAACACATATCTTTTCCCGGTTCACAAGCCGTTTTGGCAATGCAGCTGCCATTATAACAGACTTCTTCTTCTTCACATGCATGGCCGCATGCGCCGCAGTTGGCTTCGTCTGAATTGAGATCTGCACATGTCCCCCAACAGTTTGTCTTTACAGGGGCTCCTTCTTCGGCGCCTTCATTGCAATCCAATTCAACTGCTTCACATGATGATGTGCCGGTTTCCGCATCATAACCGCATTTTTCATACGTTTCACAGGCATTGAAACAGCCACCGCAGTGACCGTTATCTGTTTTGATGTCGACACATTTGTCACCACATTCCATGAGGCCTTCGGCACAAACCAAATGGCATTCTGATTGGTCACATACATGACCTTCTTCACACGCGTTGCCGCATTGGCCGCAGTTCATCGCATCAGAGGCTAAATCAAAACATTGTCCCCAGCATTCCGATTTTTCTACATAATCTTCTGCCAGCGGATCTGCGTCTTTGTTGCAGTCCAAATCCGGATACAGGTCATGGGTTGCCTGGCATGTGGCTGCACCTTCTTCATTAGCCGCACATACCTGTTTGGGTTCACATACCGTATCACAGCTGCCGCAATGCTGCGGATCCTTGCTCAAATCAATGCACTTGTCGCCGCAAAGACTCAAACCGTCATCGCATTTGATTTCACATACTCCGGCGTGACAAATTTTGCCTTCCTCACACTTATTTTCGCAGGTGCCGCAGTTGTTGTCGTCTGAAAGAACATCAATACACACTCCATAACAGGCTTTTTGGCCTTCGGGACAATCGGCTTCCGAGTTATCGACGCATTGACCCGCTTCACATTTTTCTGTGGCTTTGCACTCTCTTGTGCATGAACCGCAATGTTTCAAGTCATTCTGAAGATCAAAGCACTTTTCCGGACCACACGACGATAATCCTTCGTCACAAATCATATCGCATGAAACCGAAGATTCGCATCCATTCGATAAATCATTGTCACAGTCATAGTTTCCTTTCAGGCATTGACATGCACCGTCCTCACAAAGGGCATTGTCGCCGCAGTTGACTGCCGCATCTCCGCAGTGTTCGCTGTCAAGTTTCGTGTTGAAACACTGGCCGTCAATCAGTGTGAAACCATTGGCACATCCAACCTCACATTTGCCATTCTGACATGATTCCGTATCTTTACATGCTGTGTCGCAATCCCCGCAGTGCATGGCATCACTCTTCGTGTTGTAGCATCCACCGGAACACCATGTCTGATTCGATTCACATGCATCGACACATTCACCATTAGAACATGCCTGGCCGTCTTTGCACTGCGGATCGCAGCTTTTGGCCGTGCTGCTTTCGCTGTCTTTGCAGACTCCGTCATCACATTTTCCGGCTTGACAGCACCCGGCTCCGCATTTTTCCATGCCCGTATCGCAAAACATTTCGGCAGAACCGCTCGCGGAGTCGTCGCACCCTGTTCCTAAACCTGCAGAAAGAACAAACAAACTCGCTATGATTAAATTCAATTTGTTGTAATTGGTCATTCTCGTTCTCCTGTGAAATGACAATAAAGCCATTAAAATATACCGAATCATTGATTACAAATGCAAAATAAGAATAGGGCGTTTGCAAATTAATATTCAAAAATAGAATCGAGATGAAAGCTCATGCATAAAAAAAGGCCGAACTATCGGCCTTTTCTTCGTCTTTCGTCCATCGAGTGAACGGCTGGAAATCAGTTCGTGTTCAAAACTTTGAGATCAAGTCCGATCGGGTAGCCGTATGATGTGTACCCGAGGAAGCCATAACCGACGAGGCCAAAACCAACATCTGATGTCATGACATGGGCTCCCGGCGTAAGACTGACATAACCAAATTCAAAATCACTCCCTTCAAGTGCCGTAAATGTGGTGTTCACTTCCGTGTTGTCCAGCTTGACGATGCTTCCTTTCGGCTTGGTGATGGAAACATAATTGACTTCGTATGTGCTCGGAACGAGGAACGCGTAATCGTTTCGATACTGTTCGTAGGGAACGGCAAGTACGAATGCAGGATCACCTGTTTGGGCATTGTTGTGATCTTTGCCTGTCAGGAACTGACCGACTGAAATCGGTTTGTCTGCTGAAATCGGGAAACTGGATGTCGTTTCAAATGTAATAAACTGGCCTGCATTGAGAACAATTTTGCCCTCTGACTTGTACGCTTCAGGAATAAGAACCTCGGGCAGAGTGACGGTCGTGTTGTTTTCATGCGCGAGTATTTTCCAAAAATCTCCGGCATTTCCACGTGGATAGCTTCGAACGGCATAGTACGATTTTCCCCATGACTGAATGGGGAAGAGTTGTTCTTCAAGATGATCACAGGCCCAATCGGCATCCGGAATGATGGAACATCTCGTGCCGCTGTAAACGGCAACTTTTTGGGATGCATTGATCAGGGAGCCCGTCTGATCGTTTTTGACTGTCGTTGATTTCAGGTTGAGAACCTGAAACTGTTTGAGTTTGAAAGAGGTGGTATAGCCAATAGACATTTGGCCGACTCCGGCACCTGATACAATGGCTGCTGTCGTTTTCACGATCACGTTTGTTTCGCCCGGTTCCGTGGCAACAATGGAGACGCTTGATGCAAAGTCTTCGCCGCTGCCATTATTGGGGACGACATGCCAGTTCATGACTCGATAATCTTTTCCAAGAACGTTCTTGGGAAGCATCAGAGAGGCATCATTGGAGTGTGCATCTGCTGCCAGCCACGGATTGAACTGATAGGCTGTAATGGGAATGTTTGAACGAATGCGATAGGAGTTGTTCGTGACACTGCTCGATTTAAGCATGTTGTCCGTACCTGTCGTCAGCGTGTGTGATTTGACTTCTTTCGGCGCCAGAGTCACCGTGTTGAGAAGCTTTTCTGAATTATAGATGTAAACCGTGGCATTGTCTTTATCACTCGGATTGCTGAAAACAACGGTATGGTTTTCCTGCGCTTCGTTTTCGGTATAGACTGCCCAATATTCACAGCCAATATACGACATCTCGCCGGCCATGAGGTCGCATTGAGATTTGCATTCCTGCTGTTCGTCAGGAACTCCGTCGCAGTTCTGATCGTTGCCGATAAAGGCACCGGTGTCATCGCACGTAATGGGCGAGGGATAGGTCGCACCGATACATGGATTCCAGAACTGACCGTTCTCGTTACAGGTTTGTTCGCCGAGAGCGCATGCTCCCTTGACCCCTGTCGGGAGACCGTTTTCATCGTGTCCCGTCAGATTACTCTCCAATCCATGCCAGCACTTGCGCTTTGTACCCGGTTCACAGTGACATCCGGTTGTCGATTCACAGCCATTGGCTGCATTGCCGTCGCAATCATCGCGCCCAACGGCACACTGGCATGTGCCGCCAACGCAGTCCTGACCGGCCGCACATTCGTTTCCACATCCGCCGCAGTGATGAACACTCGTCTGCGTATCGACACACGCCTCATTGCATCGAGCGAGCGTTCCGCAGTCCGGACGACAGCTTCCCAAATGGCATTCATATCCGCTGCCGCATGCATTCAGGCATTTGCCGCAGTTGTTGACGTCGTTCATGAGATCGGTGCACACGCCAAAACACATGTCTTTGCCCGCTCCGCATTCCGTCTGCAGCAGACAGCTGCCTTCATAACAGATTTCATTTTCATCGCAGACATTGCCGCAAACACCACAGTTTGCGGTATCCGTCTTTAGATTCGTGCATGTTCCCCAGCAGTTTGTCATCTCCGGCGCACCTTCCTCCGCACCTTCGTTACAGTCCTGGTCGAGATCGACACACGATGTGATGCCCGTTTCTTCATTCGTTTCACATTTCTGATTGGGGGCGCAGGCCTGGTCACAGCCGCCACAATGTTTGACATCGCTTGTGATATCGACACAGGCGTCGCTGCATGCAACAAGCCCTTCTTCGCATTTGAGCCGGCAGACGGCTTCGTCACAGACCCAGCCATCCGGGCATTCAGAACCGCAGGAACCGCAATTCTTCACATCGGATGACAAATCATAACACTGACCCCAGCATTCCGTTTTCTCGACGTAATCGTCTGCCTCCGGATCCGCATCCTTGTTGCAGTCAAATTCCGGATCGATGTCGAGTGTGCTGCGGCATTCCATCACGCCGTCTGCATTTTCAACACACATCTGGTTTGGTTCACAGACATTGCCGCATGTTCCGCAGTTCTTAATATCCTTGCTTAAATCAACACACTTTTCAGAACAAAGACTCAGGCCTTCGTCGCATTTGAGTTCGCAGACACCGGCTTTGCAGGTTTCAGTTTCTTTGCATGCGTTCTCGCAGTTTCCGCAGTTTTTCACATCCGAGAGAATGTCGATGCATTCGCCGTAACAGACTTTCTTGCCTTCGCCGCAGTCTGCATCCGTGTTGTCAACACATTCGCCTTTTTCGCACTTTTCCGTTGCGCCGCATGCCTTTGTGCATGTGCCGCAGTGCGCGCGATCCGACATGAGGTCATAACACTGGCCAGATCCGCATGATGTCAGGCCGTCTTCGCATATTTCGTCACATGACACAGTCGATTCACATCCGTTTGACTGATCGCCGTCACAGTCGTGATAGCCTTTGATGCATTCACAGGCGCCGTCGTTGCAGAACGCATTGTCACTGCAGTTTGCAAGCTTTTCGCCGCAGTGTTCACTGTCCAGATTCGTGTTGAAACACTTGCCGTCAACGAGTGTGAAATCATTCGCACATCCGACTTCGCATTTGCCGTTTTGACACGATTCTGTTTCTTTGCATGCCGTTTCGCAGTCGCCGCAGTGCATGGCGTCACTTTGCGTGTTGTAACATCCGCCTGAACACCATGTCTGGCTGCCTTCACAGGCTTTGACGCACTCACCGTTGGCACATGTCTGGCCTTCTGAACATTTGGGATCGCATTCACCGGTGCTGTCTTTGCAGACACCTTCGACACATTTCCCTGCTGTGCAGCAGCCTTCTCCACATTGTTCCAGGCCTGTATCGCATTCCAGCTTGTCGGATGGCGATGAGGAGTCTCCGCATCCCGTCATCCAGCCGGAAAGCAGAATGAAAATACCGGTAACTGATACGCTTAATCTCGTTTTATTTGTCATGATTATCTCCATCCATTAGGCACGATAAGACAAAATCAGTATATTTTAACAAATATACGACAACTGCAAAAGCTGTTTGCAAAATGGATTTGCAAAAAAGTTACTCAGCCAAGGTTGATTCACAAATCTTCTGAAATATGAGCAGTGATTGGTGAAAAACGGATTATTACGCAATAATAAGGCAGAAATTGACAAGAGCCGGAGGTGTGGCCCCTGCGGGGAAGCATGGTTATCGGCCGGCGTATTGACCGCAGGGAAATAGACGGCCGGCCCCGCGCGTATTGGCCGTAGGCCGATAGCCGGGGTTCCAGTAATATTGCCCTTATATGTTGATTGAAAAATACGCTCATTTCATGAATAATTTGCAAGACTATTTTCTAAGGGAGGTCTGAAATGAAAAAGTGGATATTGTTCGTCGCTTTTGCTGCGGTTCTTGGGATGTCTGCCTGTTCTGACGATGACAGAAAAGTCATGATTTATGGAAAATCAGTGGATGATATCAATCTGGACAAGACTGATCCTGGTCAGACTGACCCGAACCAGGGTGGTCTAAATCAGCCGGATCCAAATCAGACTGACCCGAACCAGGGTGATCCAAATCAGCCGGATCCGAACCAGACTGACCCAAACCAGCCGGATCCGAACCAGAGTGACCCAAACCAGCCCGACCCAAACCAGCCCGACCCGACCCAGCCCGAGCCAGCCTGTCAGAATGCCTGTGACGGCGCGCCTCGATGTGCGGATGCTTCTCAGCGCATGATTTGCCGTGATGACAATGCGGACGGGTGTACGGAGTGGGTCTATGAACCGTGTCCGGCATCCCAGGAGTGCGAAGGCGGAACGTGTATTACGCCGGTTCCTCCCTGTGCCGATACGTGTGATGCGGCGGTTCGATGCAGCGGATCGGCGGCACTCCAAAAGTGCCTGGACACCGACAACGATGGCTGCAAGGAGTGGGGGGCGGTTGAAACCTGTCCCGGCGGACAGGTTTGTGAGAGCGGCGCCTGCGTCACGCCAAAGCCCACATGCACGAACCAGTGCCCGTCAAACGGTGCCACACAGTGCAGCGGAAAGGTTATCCAGACCTGCAAGGATGCCAACGCAGACGGCTGTCTTGAATGGACAAATTCAAATACGTGCAGCTACAAGTGTGAAAGCGCAAAATGCATCGACGATCCGAATGCCTGGGTTCCCGCATGTTCCGGAAGCAGCTGTCCGACGGTTGTCAATGACCTCTCCAAGGTGATTTCCGGCGATACGAGAAACGGAACAAGTAATATCTCTTCCTATTCAGGAAAATGTTCGACAACTTCTGAAGCCGGCCCCGAACAGGCTTACATTTTTAAAGTCCCTTCCCCGGGCTATATCTTTGCCGGCGTGACGGAGCCGTCCAGCGGCGACGTCGATGTCCATATCCTGACGGGCATGTCGGCCGGAAGCTGCCTGGCTCGCGACAACCGCGCGGCATCGGTATATGCAAGTGCCGCCGGCGTTTATTACGTCATCGTCGATACTTACTCGAAGGCATCCAATGCCGGTGCTTACAACCTTAAAATTACGTTCATTCCTGACAGCGGCCAGTGCGGTCTCAAAGCCACTTCGGTTCCTCGATACAACGGCGCATCGACGCTTTCTCTTCCGACATCCGGAAAAGTCGTTCAGGAGGCACATCTCGTGACGACTTGGGATCAGGCTCAGAATGGCGGCTCCAAATGGTGGCCGAGCTCCATCACGCAGTGGGTGACAAATCATAAGGCACATACCGATGAACTTTTTGGCGCCGGCACGTCCAATGGCGCAGATTGGTGCCCGCAGGAAAACTGCGAATTCGGACAGGGAAGCACCGGGGCAGCCGTTCCGCCGGATGCCGAGGCCTGGTACATTAATATGCTTTGGAAAAGCCGTCCGGCTAAAGGCACGCGTTTTCTCGTCCTCAATCCGTTTACCGGAAAAGCTGTCGTTTCGGCTGCCGGATATGAAACCGGCCCCTTTGATTCCGAAATGCTCGGCGGCGTGGTGTATGAAGTTCACAAATACCTCGGAACTTCGCACAGAAGCATTCTTTCGGTCGGTGAAATGAAAAACCAGTCCCTGCCTTTTGGGCCGATTGACTGTTCCCATTGATTTGATGTGTTTTCGTTTGGGGCTGCTATGGCTGCTTTCGCAGCCATACGCCGCCGGCCGCCGCTATAAAAATACGCGGCGGCTTTTTTTATGGCCGACGCTGTTAAAATACGCGTCGGTTTTTACTTGACAATAAAATTGTTCTTCGCATGGCCCTTTTCGCCATATTTGGACAATTTATAGGGTAACACATCAACGACACTCGTCGTTTTGGATTAGGCAAGGTCTGAATAAAACAAAAATAAGGCAATAAATGAGGAAAGCTGGGGGTGGGGCCCCAGCGAGGAAGCAATAGTCAGGCAGCTCCAAATACTTATACCACCTAAAATATTGCGGATTCTTAAGGGCTCAGCCCTTAAGCGGGGTCTGGGGCAGAGCCCCGTAAAAATACAGTAAATAATCTTTAATCAGAGGTTCCTTAGGAGTGAGGCCATGAACGGATGCGAATTTGTCAACGCTGATATCTTTGAACGATGCCATACCAGTTATGAGGCAATCAACACGATGCTGCGAAACATTGCCTCACAAATTCTAGGCAGAAAGGGAGCGGCTGAAGCCATTCAGGAGCTCGTTTCCGAAGGCTGGATGCTCGTCATGGAGATGCTCCCCGATTTCGATCCCGAAAGGGGAGGGCGCGTGACCACCTATCTCTGGCCTCAGATCAATGGGCGGCTGCGTAGATACGCCGTCAAACAGGCACGCGAGAAAAATTGTATCGTTCCGTCAGACGACATTCCCGATCGCGCAACAGACTGCATGCCCGTGAGCGGCATTTTTGAAGCCTGTCCATACCGAATGGCTCCCGATGCCGTTTACGAAAGAACTGAAAAGGCGCGTGCATGGGCCAGCATTCAGGACGAATTTCATTCCGATATCTCGGTCTGTCTCAACAGGTGTTCGAATGCTGACAGCAGAACCCGGACTTCTGTTTCCAGAATACGTCAGCGAAAAATCGACAAAATTACAGCCAGAATGATGCTTCTGATGAATTCATGACCCTTTTGGTTGCATCTTTTGGACACAACGGTGTAGAGCAGTCAGGGCCTGCGGCCAAACCTGTTTCTTTTTTCACTGCAAAGGATTCGTTTATGACAACCGAAATTTTGATTGAAGACCGTTTCAATTGTTCTCCAAAAGACCTCTATGCACTGCTTACCGACAATGCCTTTGACGATGAGCTTATGAAAGCTCTCAACGTGGGCAAGGAACTGATTTCCAGTGACAAAAAGGCCATCGGCCCTGAATATAAAATCCGTCTTACAAGTGCCGAGGAGATTCCTGCCATCGCGAAAAAATTCGTCGGTGACCATCTTTCATACGTTGAGACGAGATGTTGGAATGACGCAAAATGCGCAAATACGTGGGTAATTTTGCCCGAGGTCAAGGGCGCCACGGTTGAAGCAAAGGGAACGACGGATATCGTCGCCGACGGCGACGGCTGCATCCGCAGAACCAAAGGCTCGATCACGGTCAAGCTTCCACTTATCGGTGGAAAAATTGAAGAGATGGTCAAAAAGAGCATTTGTGACACGTTCAGCAAAAATGCCGACTACTGCCGCAAACATCTCGACAAGTAACAATTGAATGAAAGCCCCGTAAAATGGGGCTTTGCGCATACGAATATTGCTCGTCTCGATGCGTGATGCCGAAAAAAAGCCCCGAAAATCGGGGCTGTTGGGGGCTTAAGCTCAAGGGCTTAATTGTCTTTGAGCTTCTTGAGGCAGGATTTGGCACTGCCTGCGAATTTATTCTTTTTGTTCGTCGAGATGCGTTCCATGTAATCGATCGTATCTTTGAGACGATCCTGTTCGGAATCGGATTCGCCAAGGCGGAGCGCGGCATCACACAAATTGGTGATGCATTCTTCCGACATGCCTTCGTCGCATCGGGATCTCGCATCATTGTATTTCATGAGGCGAATTTTTCGTTCGGTGTCTTTGACGAGATCCTGGGCATCTTTGTATTTGATGCTGTTTTCATCAACCATGTTGAACTGTTTGATGGCATCTTCATATTTCTTGTTGTCCAGGAAGGCATTGCCGTCTTCGATATATTTTTCATTTTCAACTTCGAAATCAATTTTCCGGTTGAGTTCGATGATGCGGCTGTCGTCTTTGTTTTCAGCGAGAAGCGGCTGAATAATTTTCTGAGCGTGCTGGAAATTGCCTTTTTCATAGAGTGAACTGGCCATATCGATTTTGGCATTCAGTTCTGCCTGAAGTTTTTCTTTAGACATTTCCTGAGATTCGACAGCCTGGCGCTGATGGGCTTCATCTTCTTTGTTCTTATTGAGAAGCAGAGCAACAACAAAGAAGGAAACGAGAGCGAGTACGACAATTGCAAGGATGGCGATAACGTGTTTGTTGTCGTTTTTCTTGCGGTTTGCATACTGTCGAATATCGACATGCTGGGAAGACGGCACAAAGATGAATGACACGTTGCCGAAACGAATTTGATCGCCGGGATTGATGGGGCAGTCACCGGAAATTTTCTTGTTGTTGACGAATGTGCCGTTTGAAGATTTGAGATCGGTCACCACGAAAGAGACGCCGTGATTTGCAATTTTGGCGTGGTTTCTTGAGATCGAATCATCGGAAAGGAGGATGTAGTTATCCTCTGTGCGGCCGATGGTATTATTGGCTTCGGTGAGCATGAATTCTTCGCCGGCGAATTTGTCGCCGATACGAACAATTTTAAAGCCGCTCTGACCACCGGAAACAATCTGAGTCTTCAGAACATCCTGTCCTGAATTCAGCTCGCTCTGATCCTTGTATTCGAGGTAGAGTGTATATTCGCCGATTCTGATCTTCGATCCATTTTTAATTTCGGTCCGCTCTTTGATGGCATTTCCGTCGACGAGAACGCCATTTGCGCTGCCGAGATCATCGATATAACACTTGTTATTGGATACGAAGATGCGGGCATGTGATCGCGAAACCGACTGAGAGGGGAGGACGACATCGTTTCCGTCGACACGGCCGATGGTGTAACTGCCCTGATCAAAAGAAATCTCTGCAGCGGAACGTCCGTGGCGATCTTCGATTATCAGTGTGTACATAACAGTCCAGAATAATATGGTTCAGGAAAAAGGCGGCCGGACTTGGTTTGTCCGGCCAAGATAACGAGTAAACTCAATAATTATGCGTTAAAATACGGAAGGGAAAGACCACCGCGTTCAAGTTCCTGACAGAACATGGGAACATTGCCACTGGCCTTGAACTGGCCTGCGCCTGCGCCCATGGCATTCATGCCGCCGCCGATCCAGTTGTACACGGGAACGAGGACGATGCTGCCGTCGTCATTGCTGCAGACTTCCGCAATTTCAACAATTCTGCGGCGTGCATCTGAAAATGCGCGAACCGTGACGATGAAATCGATATTGCCTGCAAGGGCTGAACTGGCATTGTCTGAACGCAGCATGCGTTTGAGCATTGAGAGGGCTTCGTCAGCGGACAGGGCATTCATGGTGGCCATCGATCCCTGGGCTCCTGCACAGATGGCATTCAGGAACGCCGACGCATCTGCCGGGGACTGGATGGAATCTACCAGAACGCGTTCGGCTCTCAAACGGCCTGCCTGGCGAACAAGTGAGGCAATGTCGCCGCCCTGGAATGTTGCCCCCTGGGCTTCAAGGCTCATGACATAAACCTGCGGCATAACCATGACTGCTGAATTTTCTACCGTAACAATGCGTTCGCCATTTGAAATCTCGGCCCCCATCGCATTGAGAACCGTCGTGCGGCCTGAACCCTGGGCTCCAACGACCAGAATATTGCGGCGCGCTTTCACGCACACTTTCAGGAAGTTGTCCATATCGGCTGACAGCATATCGCGCTGAACAAGTGTCGCAAGATCGTTGAATTCATGCGTCGCTTTGCGAACAACGATGGAAGCTGAGGCCACAGCAACCGGCGGAAGAATCACTTCGAACTGCGTTCCATCGCCAAAACGGACTTCCGTAACGGCTGGCGCCGTCTGTTCCGTCAATCCCTGGAAGGCGAGAAGTCTCTGGGCAGCAAGATAAAGCGTGTCAACACTCGTAAACTGGAGTGATGAAAGCTCTCTGCGGCCTTTGCGATCGACAATGATGGTTTCGAAATTATAAACCGTGAAACCGCTCACATCGGCATCGTCAATGAGTGTATCGATTGCGCCAAGGCCTGTGGCTTCTTTAAGCGCAAAATCGAGCAGAGCTTCCATGTTGACGTTTCCAAGAGATGTTCTTGGAATGGATTTAACACATTTCGAAAGAGAGGCGTAGGCACTGTCCTGAACATCGGCTTCGGCCGGATAGGGCTGAGCCTGAATGGATTGGAAGTTGTTGTCATTGAAATATTTTTCCATCAGAACGCGAGCAGCTTTGAGCAGATTGTCGCTTTCTGCACTGCGGGCATCGTCAACGATGATTTCTTCAGGAAGAACAGCTGCCGAGGCCGCACGGCTGTCTGCACGAACGGGGCTAGCATTCATGACAGGAGAGGGCTGAGGTTTCGCGGATGAAACACCAAGACCGGATGCCTGATTTGAACCGGGAAGTCCAAGGGATTTGCCCATCAGACCTTCACGAACCGGGGCTCCAACGGTGGACGGTTTCGACGGAGAACTCGTGGGCAGTGAACGAGAGCCTGTCGGCGAAAGCGAAAGCGGCTGTGCGGCCGGACCCATGGGAGCTGCCGGTGCGCCAAGCTGGCTGGGCTGGGAAAGTGACGGCGCTACGCCGATGGCCGGAACGCCGCTCATCGAGGGGGCAACCGGGCCGGGCCCCATCGCCGGTGCAGATACGGCTGGCGCCTGCGGCTGCTCAGCCATTCCCGGACCCATCGGACCCATCGGATTTACACCAAGCTGAGGGGCTTCCATATTGTGCTGCGGGCCACTGATCGCCGGCGCAGCAGCAAGTGACGGAGCTCCAATCGGACTCATATTGTTAAGTGACGGACGCGGGAAATTCGCAGCACTCGGACCAGGCATCGCTGGCGCATGCGACGCCATGTCCGGCATCATCGCAGGAGCCTGGACATTGGGCATGGGGGCAGGCGCACCATACGCAGGAGCCGCCATCGGAGCCGGCGCAGCCATCGGTGCAGGCGCTGCCATCGGGGCTGCCATCGGAGCCGGCGCTGCCATCGGAGCCGCCATCGGCGCTCCTCCCGGAATTTCTCTCACTTCCAGCGTAAAATCCCCAATAAATACCTTGTCGCCTTCCTGCATGACTTGCGGACCA
The DNA here is from genome assembly GCA_045599245.1 of Myxococcota bacterium. Taxonomy (GTDB): domain Bacteria; phylum Myxococcota_A; class Bradymonadia; order UBA4248; family UBA4248; genus UBA4248. The sequence goes on along the minus strand of JAZRVP010000266.1, from coordinate 2,018 downwards.
TTGATCTTGTGACCATTCACAAACGTTCCGTTCGTGCTCTTCAGGTCGATTAATATAATCTTCCCATCTTTCACAACGATTCTTGAATGGCGTTTCGAGACATTCGTCTTCGGCAATACAACATCATTGCCCTTCACTCTGCCAATGAGGACTTCCGTCTTGTCAAAGGTCATGGAAGTTGAGGGACCGTCTTTCTCGGTGATGGTCACGCTAAGCATTGGAATCTCCTTACTCTGTTTAGATTAAATCTAGCACTCTCGTGCTATCCCTTCATTGTGCAACTTGCGCAATAACACATCTTCCTTTTTCTACTAGCCTATGGGGATTCTGTCAATGTAATTGCTCTCCACCTTTTCCCTGTTTGTTGCAACTCAGGCAGGGGTAATTCACAAATCTTCTGAAATATGATCAGTGATTGGCGAAAAGCGGATTATTACGCAATAATAAGGTAAAATTTGACGAGAGCCGGGGGAGGGGCCCCGGCGAGGAATAATTGTAAGGCAGCTCCAAATGCTTATACGACCTAAAATAGTGAGGTTTCCAAAGGGCCCAGCCCTTTGGTGGGGTTTGGGGCAAAGCCCCAGCGGGGTTCGGGGCAGAGCCCCGTCTGAACAGTAACCCACCTTTTCCCTGTTTGTTGCAACTCAGGCAGGGGTAATTCACAAATCTTCTGAAAAGAGTATTTCACAAATATAAGGCAGTAATTCACGAGAGCCGGGGGGCCGAGAAGGAATCGGGGCAGAGCCCCGACTAAATAGTACCCTCGTTTTCTCAAGTTGCTCATGACATTTCTCTATTTTCTTTGATATGTTCCTCTTACCGGGAGATGCGGGATGGGGTACTTTCTCTCCATCGCTCCGGGCGATCCTCTTCATTTTCTTCCCTCCTTTTGAGTACTTTTTGATGAAAAAAATCTTTAATATCGTTCTCGCTTCTTTGATTTCTTTGACTTTTTTTGGTTGCGCTTCTGCCGGAAAATTTCCTGAACCTGCCGTTCCTGTCGCCGATGCGCTCTCAACGATTGAGAACCTAAATCGCGAACCTCCTCGTTCCATGCGCATCAATTCTCGTATCGATTATGTCGATGAAATCAATGCAAAACGCGTCGTCGGACAGGACCTCATCCTCTCTGCTCAGACGCCTGCCAGCCTTCGCATCACCATTTCTGCTTTTGACAAGGCTCTCGCGGCTCTCGTTTCTGACGGCATTGTCTTCTCCCTTATGGACACTTCTCAAAATGTCTTTGTGACTGGCATCGCTTCTCCTGATAATATTTCCAGAATTCTCCCCGTCTTTCTTTCCGCATCCGACCTTTATCGCGTGATTTACGGCCTTTACCCCGTCGATGGACTTGCCGAGGATTTCGAAGACAGAAAATCTTTCCAGTGGGACGAAAAAAATGGCGGATATCGACTTTCTCTGCCAATGCAAAACGGACTCGTTGAAAATGTTTATTATTCATGGCCTGATGGCGACATCTTCAAAATTACGGTCGTTGAAAGTGACAAGATTGTTTACCAATATGAGGCTTCTGAATTTAAAAAATATACAGAGGATAACCAGTCCTGGCGTTTCCCAAGTCAAATCCTCTTTTCTCTGCCTGTTCAAAAAACAGATGTCCGCCTGCGCGTTGAAAAACGCGATATGAACGTCGATTTTGCGCCTGCCGTTTTTAGACTCATGCCGCCTGCAGGCGCCAAAATTCTCATTCTTGATGATCAGGTTTCTGCTGATAGCAGCAATAAGCCTGTCGAAAGCCCTGAGGTTTCCAGTAATTCAGATGCTGAAAGCTCACAAATGACTGATGATAATGACTCCGCTGATTCTGGAAATTCTGAAATGGATGAATCATTAAGGAAGTTCTGAACAAAACACAATATTAAGGTAATAAATGAGGAAAGCCGGGGGTGGGGCCCCGGGGGGGAATCATGGTTAGGCAGCCCAAAAGGCTTATCCCACCTATAAAAATTGAGGATTCCAAAGGACTCACTCCTTTGGTGGGGTCTGGGGCAAAGCCC
>JAZRVP010000265.1:0-1302 GCA_045599245.1 Myxococcota bacterium | reverse complement strand
AGTCTCATTGAAATCCTCCGATGAACCATTTATCCAATCCGAGGCGGAATAAGCATGCCATGTTGTGGGCCAGACCTTTCAGCAAAGCCTTGATTTCACGCGATTTCTCCTTGATTTCGGATATATGCGAACCTGTCTGCGTCTTGATCATCATGTTCGTCGATTCGATCACACTTCTGAACCCGTATTCCTCTACCCAGGCTTCACGGTCCTTTTCCAATTCAAGCATTTCGCGGCGGTTCCTGCCGCGTTCGGCATATCCGTATTTTTCATCGTGCTGGCGCACCGGTATGTATGCCATGCATCCGAGCCTGTTTCTGATCTCCCTGTGCAGGTTCTCGCAGTCGTAGCCCTTGTCGGCGAGGAACGACGACGGCTTCAGATCCAATTGTTCCAAATCGCCCAGATGTTCGTCCATGAAGGTTATGTCGTGCCTGCTGCCGACGGATGAACGCGCTGACAGTATCAGCCTCGTATCCTTCTCGATGACTATCGAGAGTTTCGTGAATGTGCGTTTCGGCAGCTTTTTCCCGAACTCGTCGCATCTGAACTCGTAATGCGCGGAACGGTTGAAGTTGGATAATCCAGTGGTATCCGCGATCAGCGTACAGCCGTCGGAGACGGCGTACGCGAAAGCCGGGAACAGCATCTCCACCCATTCCTTCGGGATGCGCTGCTGGAATTTGCACATAGTGGAGCCGTCCGGGATGCTTTTCAGTCCGATGCTTTTCACGAAGCCGCCGCACATTCCAAGTCTGCTCCTGACGGAATTCAGCGAAATCCTGGCGAATGTGATGAAGACCAGGATGGAAATCTTCTGCCAGTCGGAATATACGTGGTTGCTGTATTTCGATTTGTATTCCTTTATTCCTGATGCGGTCAGCATCGCCATCAGTATCGTTCCGAACTTTTCTCCGATGTCGTCGTCTATTTTCATGCGTTTGTAGACGGTGCCGATGTTGGATCCGCCGTTTCCGTGCATTTTTCCGCTGGCGATGTTTATATTCTCGATTTCCTTTACTGCACTTGCCATCTGATTTCACTTGCTCGGGTGGCCGCTTCCATAGAGCTGTAAATTCGTACGGAAGCGTTTTTCCCGTTTTCACAGACTTTTTACATGTCTGGCTATTGCGTATCGCCATAATAATTAATATATATTCTTATCGAAAAAAACAAATAATATGAATACAAGAAAATTAACAGCCGAAACACATGAAATTGCATCAAAAACGAAAGGAATTACGTCAAAAATGATCGGCAAAAATCGATTTAAATCAGCCCATCAAGGATTTCAATGGGACT
>JAZRVP010000264.1:0-67902 GCA_045599245.1 Myxococcota bacterium | reverse complement strand
AACTTCCAAATGTGCGTCGTTTGGGCCTATAAGTTAAATACAAATCTGTGTGTCGCGGCTGGAAGCCGCTGTCTTGCATAACCGGGGCTGTGCGCTTTTGCGCACGGCTCCGGTGACCTGAGCTGAAGTAACATGCGGCTGGAAGCCGCTGCTTTATGTATTCGATACAACTTCCAAATGTGCGTCGTTTGGGACTATAAGCTAAATACAAATCTGTGTGACGCGGCTGGAAGCCGCTGTCTTGCATAACCGGGGCTGTGCGCTTTTGCGCACGGCTCCGGTGAACTGAGCTGAAATAACATGCGGCTGGAAGCCGCTGCTCATGAGGTGATTTATGAGTCATGTAGCCTTTATCTATCATATCGTATGGCGTACCAAATTTTCTGAGCTCACAATCAGTCCAGATAATGAGAGATTGCTCTATGCCTATATTCACTCCATGTGCGAGTCGCGCGATTGCAAGCTGTATCGAATCAATTCCATGCCTGATCACGTTCATATGCTCGTGTCGATTTCTCCCAAAATAGCGATTTCCGATTTTATGATGGTGATCAAAAGCGAAACCAGTAAATGGATGCAGGCAAGTCCGGATAAATTCCCACGATTTAGAGGATGGGGAAACGGTTATGCTGGATTTTCTTACAGTTTGAAAGACGTTGATTCGATCATCGCATATATAAAAAATCAGAAAGAACATCATCGGGTTAAGACTTTTAAGGAAGAGTATTACGAGTTCTTGAAAGAGAATGGTATGGATCCTGAACACGATTTATTCCTCAAGGATTAGCGGCGGCTTCCAGCTGCTAGGTCTGGGCTGTCATCTTGTCCGGAGGCGGCCACTACGCGGCCTCCACCGGTTATGCAAGGCAGCGGCTTCCAGCCGCCAGGTCTGGGCGTGCATCTTGTCCGGAGGCGGCCACTACGTGGCCTCCACCGGTTATGCAAGGCGGCGGCTTCCAGCCGCCATAAGCGTTATTGCTCAGTGTAGAATCTTTAGCCTTACACGATCGTGAGCCTGTCGGCGTTGAGGCCGTTCGCAACGAGGCACTGTTCGACGTTGCGCAGGTTCGCATCACGCGTTTTTTCGTCCGAACCAAAACCGTTCCAGCTGACGATGACGTCCCACATTTCGGCATCTTCGTAGGATTTATGCAAATCGGCGAGTGCTTGCGCCCATTCGATAGATAAACCATCTTCGAGGCAAATCATGATTTCGCCGGTTGCATTGACGTAAACCGTTTTGCCGCACACGGTTTTGACATCCAGCTTCGTGTCGAGCATAAAACCGCGTTTGAGCAGCCATTCGTAAGCCACCGAAAGCTTGTCTGCACCAGGTTTGATCGTCGCAGGCGCCGTTTCGAGCGCACGCACCAACTGTTGTTCAATATCATTTTGAGCATCCAGCGGCTTGTCCGAGAGCTCCCAATCTTTCATATTGCTCGCCCCGAGTTTGAAGACTTTAAAGCCGATGTCTAAGTGGTTAGTTGTCAGTTGGCAGTTGTCAGTGCCCTTGCCCGAAGCTAACTGATCACTGACAACTTTATCCCCTGCACGTCGAATACGCTCTTTGCCGATTTCTGATAATTTATGTGGACAAGTCAAAGAATCACACAAATCAATACTATTTTTCAGTATGATTTTTTTATCATTCGAGGCGTCTTTATAACTTTTGTCTAAATCTTCCGGGAGCTGAACCATTATATATTTACGCATTCCTCCATCTGTACTATTCATTTGCATCACCGCATGTGCAGTGGTTGCTGAACCAGAGAAGAAGTCGAGGACGATGGCATTTTTATCTCTAATTAACTCTAACATATTTGTTATTAGTTCAATTGGTTTTGGAGTATCAAAAATTTGTATATTATTGAATAAACTTTTTATCATAGCTGTAGCTAGTCTGGTTGTTCCATATTTTGCTTCAGCCCACAAATTTTCAGGTGTTCGTCCTTCTTGCTCACAAAGATATATTTTTCTAACAATTCCAGAATTATCTTTCTTAAATATAATTTCCCCAGTTGATATTTTTTCGTTTAATGACTCTTGCGACCATCTCCATCCATTTTTAGGTGATTTAATTATTGTTCCATCAGGTGCTATAATATCATAACATAGAGTTTTTCTATAATTCGGACTACGGACATCGCCGCTTCTCCATGCACCTTTTGGATCATCATCTGGATTTCGATAATTAACATTATTATCTTCAGTTCTTTCCAAAAAAAACGGTTTAACGATTTCTTTATTTTTAACAAATACAAGATTGTGATTGTATTGTCTTGAAAAGTATAATTCATCATTTTTGCTTTGTTCTGTGTGTTTCCAAACTAAATTCGCCACAAAATTATCTGCACCAAATACTTCATCGCACATCTTCTTTAAATTTGCCTGTTCGTTGTCATCGATGGAGATAAAGATGACGCCATCATCGGTGAGGAGACGCTGGGCGAGCATGAGACGCGGGTACATCATGTTGAGCCAGTTGGTGTGGTAGCGTCCATCGGTTTCTTTATTGGTGGTAAGAGCTCGGCCATCTTCGTCGACCTGGCCGGTTTGCTCGGCATAGGCTTTGAGCGGGTCTTTGTAGTTGTCTTTGTAGACAAAGTCGTGGCCGGTGTTGTAGGGCGGATCGATGTAAATCATCTTGATCTTGCCGCTATAGGCGTTCGACAGGCATTTGAGCACTTCGAGGTTGTCGCCTTCGATGTAGAGGTTTTGGGTTGTGTCCCAATTTTTGGATTCTTCGGGGCATGGATGAAGCGTGGCACTCGTTCCGGGGTGACCGGCGCGTTTAGCCGCTGCTTTGCCGTGCCACGTAAATTCGTAGCGCTCGGTTTTATCTTCAGCAAACTCGCCCAGGGCTTCCATGAGCAGGTCGAGCTGCAATTCACCATCACAGAACGCAGAGGGCACGATTTGACGCAGTTTTTCGAGGGTTTCAGTCGTGTATTTGGGGGATTGAACGGGTAATTTTTTGGCCATAGTACAGCACGAGCTCCGTACCGATCCGGGCTGGATTATCGGGGAACTATCCCCAAAAATGGCGGCCGTATCGCCAAAGGCGATAGGCCGACAGCGTCGCCGTATTGCCCTGGCAATAGGCGGCGCCCCCAAAAAAGATACTATTGTTATGGACATCGTTAAAGAGACTACCCAGCAGCGGCATCCAGCCGCAATGTTGCGGAGAGCATTACACCGGAGGCATGGCGCTTCGCACCATTCCCCCGGTTATGCAAAACATCGGCTTCCAGCCGATTGAATATTCACATTAGCTACGGCCAAAACAATAACAATGCTCAATCTCTTTCAACAGAATCGATTATTGCGATATCTAGTTTGGGGATAATCCCACCTGCATCCAACTGCCGAGATCGGTTGAAAGATGTAGATTAATCCTGCGTTTGAATGGAAAGCACCTTAAGTTGGGCGAGGTTAAGATTGGGTAAACTGGCAATGGTCGATTTAAGAGCACGGATTTGATCGGCGAGCGCGGCGCGACGGCGCAATTCGTGATCGCGTGCAAGTTTGTTGCGTAGTTCGTCAATTTGACGAGAAAGCGTTTGCTGAATTTCGGTGGCACGTTTGGCGCAGACGGGATCATCTGTAAAATCGGGCCAGATCGCACGGGCGTTGTCGAGCGCAATGGCGTCAAAAAGCCGACAGTAATAATGCCACAAATCGACGTTAGATGGTTGGGGCGCCAGGGCGGCAAGCGACGGCGCGTCCGCATCAAACCAGCGCGAACGAATCGCATCCGTAATGACGTTTTTTGACTTATCCGCTTCGCTCGTACGGTATTTGGCGAGCGCAAAATGAGATTGCGACTCGCAATGCGTCATGATAACGAGGGCGTATGGAATGTGTGCAAAGAGCGCGTTTTCGATTTCGACGGCGTATTTGGGATCGCACGTGAGGTCGAGCACATGCACTTCGGCGCATGTGCGTTGCGGTTCAATATGCGCGACCACGTTTGCCGTTCGCGGCGCCAGAATGGCAATATCGAAGAGCTGTTTTTTGCCGTTCGCAGTCGTGATGGCGTCGATGAGTTCCTGTCTGACGCCCTGCTGTTTGAGAATCGTCTTGTTGATGTGCACCGAAACGCGCGTTGTTGAGGGCAATTGGAGGGCATCGATTAGCATGACGCCTCCTTAAACACGACAAAGCACACGAGTTCAAACGTAGCTTCGGCCTGTCCAATGGACGTACCGCCTTTGCTAAAGAGCGAGAGTGCCGCAGAAACCTGGGATTGCCCCTGGGCGTATTCGATCGCCTTTTGCAGAAGTGCGGCGTAGGGTGCCATGTCGGCTTCTTTGCGCGTCGCGATGGCGAAATCGCCCAAAAGTTCGGGGTCGATGCTGGTATGCGTGGCGCATGTGTCGCGCAGGATCGACAATATTTTGTTGGGCGAGCGATATTGCGCGAGGATTTTGCCGTCTTTGTCGATGAGGATTGGGCAATACGGGAAAAGCGGCGACTCGGCGTTGCGATGATCGGTGCTGAGGGCTTTGAGAACGAATAACGCAGAACCGGCAGGCGTTTCGTGCGTGGCAGGGGCAGCCGCAAAGATGCCGCGCGGCATTCGATTGAGCGCACGCGCATGTTCAGCATCATCCCCAAAGTGCATGCATTCCGTTTTCCACTCGCTCAAATTGATATCGGTAAGCGGGATGGAGCCGTCGATCTCTTCGGGGTTGACGACGCGCTGTTTAAGCGTTTCGAGCTGTTTGCCTCTAAAACCAAATTCGCGATCGCCTTGTTTTGAGCGATTGGACTCGATGATACTGCCTTCACAAGTGGCCGTCTGATCCATCAATTCACTGCGTTCTTTGATGCGTTTGCTCAAATTGAGGTATTCATCGAGGTTGCGCATCGGCCAGAAGTTGACGAGCTGAATCTTTGTATTTTTGCTTCCAATTCGATCGATTCGGCCAAAACGCTGAATGATGCGTACGGGATTCCAGTGAATATCGTAGTTGATACAATAGTCGCAATCCTGAAGGTTCTGGCCTTCGCTGACGCAATCGGTTGCAATCAGGACGTCGATTTCGGGGAGGTTTTCGCCGTCGGCCCTGGCGTTTTGTAGAATGCTTTGGCGCGATTTGGAGCGCGGCGAAAAGTGCGTGAGTACGCTGCTGAAACGGTCACACGGAAGCACAGCTTTCGCGGCTTTGGGCAAAACGAGATTCGATTTTGAGCACGTACCGGTGACGAGCCCCGTGTAAATGCCGCGTTCGAGGAAGCGTGGTGCAAGCTCGTTATAGAGTTCCTTTGCGGTATCGCTGAATGCCGTAAAAAGTATAATTTTCCTGTTGGGGCGGCCATCGACGACGTTGAGTGGATTTGTCCATTTGTCTTCGATAAGGCGGAGTAATTCGGCGAGTTTACCGTCGTTAGCGGCGTTGATCGAAGAGACGATGTCGAGGATTTGGTTGAGGATTTCGAGATCATCTTCGAGGTCGGGGCGCCATTTGAGCAAATCGAGGTCGTGGGGATCGACCTTTGTTTTGGGGGCATTATTGAGTTCGTCGAGCTCATCGTCGTCGAATTCTTCCGATTCGAGGTCGCCATCGCTGCACAAACTCTCGTAGAGCGAATCGATGAGATTGTTTGAACTGATCTCTTCAATTGCCTTCAGTTTTTCTTCGATCAGGTTTTTGAGGCGATTGATCGACTCTACGAACGATTGAATGTGTGACTCAAGGCGTTTGAGATAGTTGGCGCGCATGAGTTTGATCGTCGTTCGTTCGCGCCCCACATCGCTAAATTTATTTTCAAAAAACTTTATATATTCAGGTTTATTGCGACATTCGGGTTTGATGTAGTTGAGTTCAGCATAAACGGCGAGTTTGAGCGTGAGCAGTTTATCGGAGATATCCTGTAAAGAAACATCCTGCCCGTTGTTCATCAGACTCGTTGGTGTGATGTTTCTAGGCGCTTCGCGCGTCGGGAACTTGCCGACGTCATTCGTATCGTAGAAATGCTCAATTTGGCGACGTGATCGTGCGATGGTGAGTGTTTCGAGCAGCGTGAAGTAGTCGGGGTTCATGTTTTCCATGAAGCTCGTGAGATTACGCTTATCGTCGTCGAGCTTCATCCACTCGTTAAAATCGCGCTGTGATCTGCGAATGACATCTTTGATACTTTCAATGCCGGCATTTTGGAGACCATCGTCATTTTTTTCGGTAATAAAATTGATCTGGCTTTGAAGGTCCTTTAATTTAATATTGACGGGTGTCGCCGTAAGCATGAGGATTTTGGTTTTGCATCCGGACTGCAGGGCCTCGAGCAAACGTTTGTAGCGCGTGGGTTTGGCATTCTCTTTTTCGCTCGAATCGGTGCGGAAATTGTGAGATTCGTCAATAACAATGAGATCAAAATTATCGAGTCGGAGCGTTGCCAGGTCGATATCACCGGATTTTCCGTTAAATCGAGTCAAGTCTGTGTGATTGAGCAGTTTGTAGTTGAATCGATCTTCGACGAGTGGATTGACTGCTGAATTTTGTAAATAAATTTCCCAGTTATCGCGCAGTTTTTTGGGGCAAAGCACGAGAATATTATCATTGCGTGATTGGTAATATTTTATGACTGCAAGTGCTGTAAATGTTTTGCCCAAACCGACGGAATCACAAAGGATGCAACCGTTATACTTTTCTATTTTTTCGATGATGCTGATCATCGCATCGCGCTGAAAATTGTATAAGCTTTGATATATTTTTGTATTTGCGATGCCGACATCTTTAATATTCTTGCCTGTAGAATCCTGTTCAAACATGCGCCAAAGGGCGTATTCATATATTTCGCGCGGTGATCTATCGCGTGAAATATCTACAAGTCTATCGACGAATTTATTCTTTATATCGATGCCAGCACCCCATTGCATATCGAACATTTTCGTCATGGGCAGTGCCATGAGACCGTTCAGGCATTGCGCCATATAGGGCTTGTTCGATGGTGCCAGTCCAATGCCTTCGCAAGTCATTTCGGGACCGGGCATGATTGCGCAATGTGAAGTATCATTTAGGATGCAAGTGATCGAAGCCGCTGGATTTTCTATATTTTGTGAACGAACCTGAGCTTTATCACGAATTGTTCGAGCGAGGTCTCGAGCGAGTAAACTCTGTTGAAGCGAAAGCGTTTTGTTGCGTTCTGATGGAATCCCTTGAAGTGCATCGACGGTAGGCTCAAATGCATCTTCTGAGATCAATGACGGCGAAGTATATAAAAATCTTAGTGCACGAATATGATCGAGTTGCTTTTTAATGGCTTCGTAGGCGTAAAGGCTAAAACGCGATGTTGCAATCGATACATCGGCTTTTTTGGCAATATTATTTTTGAGCGCATCAGCAACGGTATTTTGCTGGTTATCCAGAACGGATACAGAGGTGGACATATCCATTATTCAGCCTCCTCGATGCCACAAAGAGACGTGTGGAATAACGAATTATCCGTTGATACTACAAAGTGAGAGAACTGATTACCCCCCCCCCGGAAATTTTCATGCCAAAAATAATAACTATAAATCATACATTCTCTCCATTTTGTGAGAATTTCTAAGGCTCTTGGAATACAGCACAACCAATAAACAACGCCATATTCCAAATTTATAACAAAAATAGCACAAATATCTGACCGTGTCGAGAAGGTTAAGAAACCTCTGAACAAAACAAATTGATTAGACAGTAATTGCCAATTAATCACCCCTTCCTTTCAGGAACACAAGATGCCTCTCCCATTTCATCAACTTTGCAAGTCTCGCCGTATGAACATACGCTTTGATAATGCCATTTGCCCATTTTGCAATCCATAATGGCATTGGAATCACATTGGTTTTGTCCGGATTTACATTCATCATAGACTTTGGGTTTTCCCATCGGTCTTGGATATTTTACACAATCAGCCTGTGTATTGTCGGATTGTAACTGGCACCTTTCATCGGTTTGGCATTCTTTTTTTAATACCCATTGCTGATTTATACATTGATACATTTGGTTATCGCGATGACAACCAATACCGGGGCTATTTTCACAATGAAGAGCACCGCCAAAGCAGATATATGTCCCCTCCTGACAGGGATCAGTAATATCACAATACGTCGTTTCTGCAACGTCATCCTTATAATTCACTTTGCAAAGTGATGGCACTTTACAAGTTTCAATGAGTTTCCACGGCTCATTTCCACACTGCTCATAGCGATTATTATTTAAACACATCACCTTGATCTTATCGCATGGGGCTGTGTTGTCCTGCTTGATATCATTTTCATCAATGGCAGCGTCCTGTTTGATATCATTTTCATCATTGGCGGCATCCTGTTTGACATCATTTTCAACATTCGGTGTGTCATCTACACTGTTCTGTTTGATTTCCTGTGTTTGCTCAACAGCTTGCGTATTGGCACCTTCCGCATTGGCGGCGTCATTGGCGGCATCCTGTTTGATTTCCTGTGTTTGCTCAACGGCTTGGGTATTGGTATTTTCCGGTGCTTTTTTAGGGGCACAGGCGGGAACGGATGCCATCATTATGGCAACTGCACCAACAAGAAGGGCTTTATTTGCATGTTGTGTGAACGGCGATGGGGTTCTCGAAGAAACACTTTGTGGATAAATGTTTTCAATTTGATATTCACAAGCACCCATCCGAATGAGATCTTTCGGCAAAAGCCGCATGGGATGTGCTGGGGGCAGCATTCTTTCACGAACGCCGCGTTTTACTGCAACTTCTGCCCTTCCGACGCGTTCAATCACGAGTTCATCCTCGTCAATATAGAGCAGGACATCCGATTCATACTCCGTATTTATATATCGTTTCTGTCCGGCATTCACAGCAGATAAACAAATCTGCTTTTTCTCTGTCTCCCCATTAATCAAGACATCAATCATCCAATTCTGTCCCATCCGGATTCTCCATAAACTTCGTGATTTTTTTATGTTTGAAAAGAAAACGCAAATCAGGACAACCCGCGCATTCTGGCTTCAGCTAATAAGTGTAATATATCCCATTCAAAAACAAAAGTTTTATCTTCGAACAACATTTCTGCCATGAGTTTTTTTCGCCATGGTCCGCATACAGGTTCCTGATGCGTTTTCTGATAAATAAGTCGATCCGAAAGGCATCCGCCTGCACATAGATATATAAAAGGACAGCTTCGACATGGTTCCAAATCCACGGAATGAGGCATTTGTCTACGGCGATTGACCACTGTTTTTACCCCTTCCGAAAGATGCCCGATCTCTCCGACAAGTCTGAAACAAGAAAAGATGGTTCCGTCACTGCGGACAAACAACTGTTCATCATTCGTGCATGTACATCCCTTTCGTCGACAGACTACGGATGATGCCTCAGCCCCCGCAAGACGAATTCCGCCTTCAAAACACAAATCATCCAGCGCATTTTCAAATGCATCATGGGTAGAAAAAACATGCTCTCCCTTTTCGCGACCACCCAAATACATAATAGAAAACTGGTATTTTAATTCCGGAGGCAAAGTGCGGCGAAAACGAGGTAATGCCTCGCAGTTTGCCTGCGTATCCGGAGCACTCAATGGAATATCCAGTTCAGGTAAAACGCCTTCATTTTTCAAAAGATTTATGACTTCCAATGCATCGTCATAACAATTTTTACCGGAAAGTCGATTGCACGCCTCCCTTTCCACCGCCGACATGCTCATGCGAACCTGATGATTTGCGCATAATAAAGCCGCCACACGATGCAAGAACGACGCATTACTTTTAAGCAGCAGCAAATTGCTCAACAGGCAGACCTGAGTTTTGGTTTTAGCAATTGCATAATCGATGGCCTCAAATATCCATGGCACGAGCAAAGGTTCGCCCCCGGTAAAAGAGACCTGAATATCAGGAAAAATATCAACTGCATCATCAATGGCCCGTTTAATATCATCGAGAGACAATTCATTCGGGCGTGCCTTTCCGGACTCTACGGCACAATAAACACAACGCAGGTTGCAGGCATTCGTCACCTGAAACTGAATTAAATGCGATTTGTATCCAAAAGGACGAGGACTGCCGCCAAATCCGTGTTGTTTTAGCCGTTCTAATAGAGCAACAGAAAACGATTCGTCCAGTTCAAACCGTCGTGCCGTAAGTGCCGCTTCAAGTCCGTTTATTTCTTCTGCCATGACCGCACAAAAGAGCCCAAAGGACGGAGAAACGAGCAGACCACCCTTTTGTGTCGTCAACAATACCGAATCTTCTGGAATATGGATCATTCAATCGCTTCTTATTTTTATGGAAGAACTGATTAATTGTTTTTTGGGGACATTGCCCCAAAAACACCAAAGAGCTGAGCCCTATAATACCTCAATTTAGGGAAGTTCTGAATTAAGATTATTTACCTTTTTTTTTCGGGGCTCTGCCCCGATTCCTCAGTTCGCAATATGAAATGCACTTCGTTTCCCGGGCCTGTCGGCTCTCCAACTCGTTCATTTCATTTGCTCACTGGGCTCTCTTCAATTTCTGCCTAATAATTGTGTTTTGTTCAGAGTTTCCTTAGGTGTAAACGCCTTGCAGGCTGCCTTACTATTGTTACTCGCCCTCCCCGACTCTTTGCAATGACTGCCTAAAATAACAATATTGTTCAGATGTTCCCTAGGGAAGGACTGGATTCAGTATCCGTTGTTTTATTATCGTAATATATATTCTTTAGTGATGCAACATCACAGAGAGGGAATGGATACGGCATGCTGGAAACATGTGTTTTATCCATTGGATCGATTTCATACAAAATAGGAAGCGGCGTTCCTTTGGCCAGTGTATTTTGAGGATCATAATGAATGATAATTTCGTGAACGAGATCGTTTGGATTGTCGTCTTCGAGCGGATTAAAACGATAACGCACTTTCACGCATGGAATGCCATGATAATAACTTGCCATTTCCCTCATCTTTGCCTGATTGATGAGAGTATAACTGACCTGGAGTTCGGAATCCAATGGCATAAATTTGATTTCGACAATGGTTGCAACTGTTTTTTTGCCGTGTGTCAAAAGGCGTTTGACGGCATTCTTTTGTTTTTCAGAAAACCCATCCTTTTTAATTGCAACTAAATGAGATTCAATCGGTGATTTCTTTTTAATATATATATTGAACAAGACAAACAGAATAGTAGGCATAACAAGAACTATAATGAGATTGTCAATCGATAATTTTTCTACAAAAAATAGAAATACAAGACTTATGAGAGTATAAATTATAAAGACCGCATTGACTTTGTTTCGGTAACCTGGAGCCTGATTTGAAAAGAGACCGGCATCTCTAATATTTTGATATGGTTTGGGAATGTCTCTGGGAACATTATCGGGAAGTGCTGCCCAGATATTCAGATTTCCGGCCTGACAGAGTTCCCTTACCTGTAGAATTTGCTCATCGGTCACACAAAGTGATGTGGCCGTTGTTGCCGAGGAAAAGTCGTTATTAAGAAAAGCAAAGAATAAATCTTTAATTTTTTTATAATCACACAGTCGCGTCTGCGGATTTGGATCGAGCATCTGTCGAAGAATTTCCGTAATGATGCGAGGCACATTTTCGAGATGTGGTTCGATGATGAGCCTGAAATCAGTAACCTGCATATCGCCAGGTTCCGTTCCGCTAATCAAAAAAACGAGTGAAGCAGCGAGTGCATAGATATCGCTGGCAGGCGCAGGACGGCCCATAAGCTGTTCAGGCGGCATATAACCATACGTGCCGGCAACCGTGGAACCGCCAGATTGTATCTGAGGATTTGCCACTGCACCAAAGTCGATCAGATATGGCTTGAAGTGCCCATTTTCTACTGGTTTGAGCATGATATTGGACGGTTTGATATCTCGATGAATGATTTGCGGTTCGTGATGATGCAATTTTTCAAGAAGTTCTATCATATCAATTGTCAATTGAAAGATATGATTTAAATCCAATCGAAAACCGGATGCCATCATTTGAGCAATGGAGCGTCCTTCAATATATTCCTGGACGATATAAGCTTTGGGTTCGTCCGCTTCAAGACATTCAATGGATTCATAAAAGGCAGCGACGCCATCCATCTGAAGGGATTGCAGCACCTGGGTTTCGCGCTGAAACAGTTCATATTCTTTCCAAGCCTTGATGGAGTCAATACGAAGGGATTTGATGGCAACTTTTTGCCCATCGGAAAGCCGTTCGGCTTCATAGACGTGGGCCTGAGAGCCCTCACCCAGTTTTCGGACGATGCGATAATGCTCTGAAAGCTCTTTCGGCGTTTCTTCACGACGTTCGGAACTCATTTGCCGATTTTCGGCTTCATAAGTCTTATTTAGGGCTTCTGTTTCTTGTATCGTTTGTATATCTGTCATATATAAATTCCTATTGATATATTTTGTGTAGCAACGCTATTGCATACGCGCCGCAAATTTAATGAATATAAGTTACCAGCGCATTTCTGTCGCTGATCTCAAGACTGCTCAAATTCCACCGGCTTATATCACCATGATACGATGTTGCTCCGGAAAACATCCCAACCATATTCGTAACTTTCGAAACATCCCATTGGCTTAAATCACCATTAAATGCTGATGCATGAGAAAACATCTGACTCATATCCTTGACGCTTGAGACATTCCATTGGCTTAAATCACCATTAAAGGATGTTGCATGATAAAACATCCATGACATATCCTTGACGTTTGAGACATCCCATTTGCTCAGATCTCCATTAAAGGATGTTGCTGCCTCGAACATACAATACATATTCGTGACGTTTGAGACATTCCATTGGCTTAAATCACCATTAAAGGATGTTGCACCATTGAACACCCCACACATATCCTTAACGTTTGAGACATTCCATTGGCTTAAATCACCATTAAATGCTGATGCATGATAAAACATCCATGGCATATCATTGATATGAGATACATCCCATTGACTGATGTCGCCATTGAACAGACGTGAATAAGCAAACATGCCTTTTGCTTCGTGTATTACCGGAATTTTGTCTGATGGAGGCCATACAAAATCCTCATTGCCGAGAAGACGGCATCCTGCAAAAGCAGCGCTGTCAAGGTGAACACGGCCCCACTGAATGACGCCAACAAGCTCTATGTCCCTGGGAACTTTTGATATTATATCCTCATTATCAAAGTCAGAAATTGATTTGTAATTTCCCCATCGCCATCGAATATTTCCGCCTAAAATCCGAACCTGGTAAAGACCGGGCTCTTTATAGACGTGTTTCAATTTTCGATCGCGAGAGCCATCCCCCCAGTCGATGACGGGAGAATTGTCATCCAGAATAGCGATGTGCAGTTCAAGCACCGCATTTGCCATAATGACGCGCCAGGATGTGACAAAGTCATTGTCAGAAATTTCAAACATATCCTCCCACAACAGTTGATGAAAACGAGGTTCCTGAGGATCGTACAAAATGGCGACATCAAAAGGCATCTTCTTTTTTGTGATGATGCCAATTAATTCATCAGGAACAATGGACGATCCTTCATAAGTGTTTTCATTGATGCTATATGTATATTCCACAGCAGGGTAATTCCTTTTTGGGGAACTCAGAACTGGCCGGTTATTCTTGAACGGATAAACGGAAATTTTGCCCATGCGATGCACTATTCCAGTTCCATTCTGCCATTTGTCATTAACTCTGCCCGTCCCAAACCAACTGGGAAAATGTACTTTAATGTAATCGGATAACTTCTTGAATATAGAACGTTTTGGCAAATGCTCCTGAACATTGTTAACGTTGAGAACAGCAGGATCAAATTCTATCTGTCCATTAGTCAATTCGAGGGCTTTGATGAGAATTTTTGCTGTCCGGGGACGTTTGGATGCGCTGGGTTCCGTCAGCCAGTGAAGCAGCGTAAACATGGATTTGGATGTGTAAGGCGCATTGCGTTTAATCACATCGTCAAATTTCAGCGTAAAGACATCGGCTTTAATTTCGAAGGGTGGAACGCCAGTCAAAAGATGAATGGCAAGTGCTCCCAATGAGTAAAAGTCTGACTGAATCGTGGCTTCGCCGAGCATCTGTTCGGGCGCCATATAGCCGAATGTTCCAGCAATTGTGGACCCGCCCGATTTCTTTTGCGGATTGGCTACGGCCCCGAAATCGATCAGATATAGTGCCTTGACCTCGTCCCCTTTCATGTCGCACAGCACATTCGATGGTTTAATGTCGCGATGAATGATGGGAGGAACGTATTGCGTCTGCAGAATATCCAAAATTTGTGCAAGCCTTTTAAGAATATTCAGTATTTCCCATTCACCGAAACGATTTCCTTCACTCATCATGCTCTGCAGTGAAGGATATTCAACATATTCCTGGATAATGTAGCAGGGTTTGGCGAGTGGATTTTCGGGAATAATGCTCTGATAAAACCTGGGAATACCAGGAACATCAAGGCTTTGAAGGGTTTCTGCTTCGCGGACGAAGAGTTCGAGCTGCTTCATATCACCGCTCAGTTTGAGCGATTTAACGGCGACCAAATCTCCGGTTTGCCGACTTTTGGCAAGCCATGTCTTACCATTGGCTCCTTCGCCAAGCAGTTTGATGAATTCATATTCAAAGGCTAATTCAGTTGGGGTGATAATGGTCATTTGGAATAGATGGGAAAATGGCTGTATTATGCGAGAATCGCTTGACTCGTCATCATCAGGTATGACACATACTGCCAAAATATCGCGTTGTCCAGTTTCATCAATGGATTGAAAGCGATGTTATAATCAAATCATCTGCCGCCCTATGTGAAAAGGCGTATGAATAAATAAGGAGGAAATAATGAAAACGTTGACGATTGCTTTGGTTGCACACGATAACCGTAAGGCCGATATGATTGACTGGGCTGTATCCAATGCACAATTTCTGGCTGTGCATAAGCTAGTTTGTACGGGCACGACGGGTTCGCTCATTCGCGATGCCTTTCAATCAAAAGACATTTCATGTGATATCACATGCATGCATTCAGGTCCCATGGGAGGCGACACTGAAATTGCAACCATGGTCGTGCGCAAAGAAATCGATCTCGCGGTTTTTCTCATTGACGATCTTAATCCGCAGCCACACGAAGCGGATATTCAAATGCTTTTGCGCCAGTGCCGCGTTCATAATGTTCCGATTGCATGCAATCGATATAGCGCCGATCTCATGATAACCAGTTCCTTATGGAATGACGCCAATTATCAGCCGAGCGAGCAAAAGTACAAACCATTTAATCGAACGGCGTTTGAAAACAAGCATTCATAATATATATATTATGAAATTTGAAATAAATTGTATAATCAATATTTTAAAATGCTTCAAAGTCGTTTGTACATCTGACAGGTTAAAACCATTTTTTTGATATATTCGGGCGACGCTATCGGCTTTGCCGATACGCGTTCGCTGCGTCGCTATTGCATACGCGCCGCAAACCTAATGGATATACTTTTCTAGCGAACTTCTGTCACCCTTAAGATGTTTTATATTCCATCGACTCAAATCACCATTAAAGGATGTTGCACCATAGAACATACCGAACATATCCTTGACGTTTGAAACATCCCATTGGCTTAAATCTGCATTAAAGGATGATGCGCCATAGAACATGGACCTCATATCCTTTACGTTTGAGACATCCCACTGGCTTAAATCTGCATTAAAGGATGATGCATCATAGAACATGAACCTCATATTTGTGACGTTTGAGACATCCCACTGGCTTAAATCTGCATTAAATGATGATGCACCATAGAACATCCTCCTCATATCTGTGATGTTTGAGACATTCCATTGGCTCAAATCACTATTAAAGGATGATGCGCAGTCAAACATCTGACTCATGTCCGTGACGTTTGAGACATCCCATTGGCTTAAATCCCCATTAAAGGAAACAGCCTTCTCAAACATCTCATGCATATCCATGACGTTTGAGACATCCCATTGGCTTAAATCCCCATTAAAGGAAACTGCCTTCTCAAACATCGCATGCATATCCGTGACGTTTGAGACATTCCATTGGCTCAAATCACTATTAAAGGATGATGCGCCGTCAAACATATGACTCATATCCGTGACGTTTGAAACATCCCATTGACTTAAATCTCCATTAAAGGATGCCGCATTCTTAAACATCCAAACCATATACTTGACGTTTGAAACATCCCATTGGCTCAAATCTCCATTAAAGGATGATGCGTCTTTGAACATCCAATTCATATCCATGACGTTTGAGACATTCCATTGACTTAAATCTCCATTAAAGGATGATGCGTCTTTGAACATTCCATGCATATCCATGACATTTGTAACATTCCATAGGCTCAAATCTCCATTAAAGGATGATGCACCATCGAACATCCAACTCATATCCTTGACATTTAAAACATCCCATAGGCTCAAATCTCCTTTAAATGCAGCTGCGCCATAGAACATCCAACTCATATCCGTGACGTTTGAGACATCCCATTGGCTCAAATCTCCTTTAAAACGTGGAGAGTGAGCAAACATAGATCGCGCATCGTCAATGAAGGGAACCTTATTGGAAGGAGGCCAGATAAAATCTTCATTTCCAAGGATATGACAACATGCAAAAGCACCGCTATCCAAATGAACCGCTCCCCATTGAACGATACCTACGAGCTCTATTGGATTGGTATTTTGGGATTCGCTTTCTGTAATAGGTACAGTCTCCTTAAATTCTGAGCTTCTCCATCGAATGTCACCGCCAAATACTCGAACATCATATAGTCCTGGTTTTGAGTAAATATGTGTATACTGTGTATCTTTTGTTCCATCCCCCCAATCTATCAATGGACTAGTTTCATTTCTGGTTTTAAAATACAATTGAAGTTCAGCATTTGGTTCAAATACGCGCCAGCGCATCACAAAATCAACATCGGAGGTTATTAATAAATCAATTTGATGATATCGCGGATCGTTGGGGTGAAAATTGACTTCCGTCTCGACTGGCAAGCTCCTTTTAAATTGATCAAGCTTCATCCAGGATGGAGCCCGTTCCGTTCCTGCATACGTTCTGCCGTTTACGATATAAGTATATTCCAGATTTGATGCATTTATCTGATGAATTGTACATGCTGTTTTCTTCCAGCTTTCATCCATTTTTTTATCAAAAACCAATAATAAAGAAACTTTTATTCTATCGAGAATTGATAATTTCCTGACTTCAACAGGGACAAACTCGCCATTGAGTTCTTCCGGATTGAATGTTTTTTGTTTGGCAACAATTTCCAATGCTGACATTAAATTTTGAGCTTTTTTGGGTCGTTTAGATGCATTAGGTTTCGTCAGCCAGTGGATCAGTGTGATCATGGAATTCGAGGTTTTAGGCGCCTTTTCCTGAATGAGATCATCAAATTTCAGCGTAAAAACATCGGCTTCAAGTTCAACCGGTGAGACGCCGGTCAACAAATGAATCGCCACGGTTCCCAAAGAGTAAAAATCTGATTGAATCGTGGCTTCACCGAGCATTTGCTCGGGCGCCATATAGCCAAAGGTTCCTGCAATCGTGGATCCGCCCGATTTCTTTTGTGGATTGGCAACGGCACCGAAATCGATAAGATACAGGGCCTTGACCTCGTCATCTTTCATCTCGCACAGAACATTCGATGGTTTGATGTCGCGATGAATGATGGGAGGAACATATTGTGTTTGCAGAATATTCAGAATCAGAACGAGTTTTTTAAGAATATTCAGTGTTTCCAACTCACTGAAGATTTTTCCATCATCCAGCATATTCTGAAGTGAAGGAAATTTAACGTATTCCTGAATAATGTAGCATGGTTCAGCAAGAGGATTTTCGGGAATAATGCTCTGATAAAACCTGGGAATACCAGGAACATCAAGGCTTTGAAGGGTTTCTGCTTCGCGGACGAAGAGTTCGAGCTGCTTCATATCACCGCTCATTTTGAGCGATTTAACGGCGACCAAATCGCCGTTTTGCCGACTTTTGGCAAGCCATGTTTTCCCATTGGCTCCTTCGCCAAGCAATTTGAGGAAATCGTATTCAAAGGCTAATTCGGATGGAGTGATAACGGTCATTTGAATGAGTGATCAAAAACGAAGTATTTACAGCGGTTACCTGTGTTGAATGAGGCGATTGGGGATTTTCCGGCACACCATCGGGAAAACATACACGAAAACATGTAAAAATGGTTGAATAAAATGGCCGAAAAACGCCGCGTATCCCAACGGGATAGCGGCGTCAGCGAACCGTATTGCCAATAGAACCGTGTCGCGACACGGCTCTATTGGCAATAGGCGAGCCCCATCCATAAATAATTCAAAATTCCTCATACAGATGACAAAAAATAGCAAGCATGGTAAACGTATTGAGCTTTTTTTGACCGTTCCAAACAATGGGATGGTTATTTTGTGCGTTTTGGTAAAATTATACACACAGGATAGACAGGATATTACATGAAACTTCAAACCAAACTTGTCTTGTTATCTGCATTGTTTTCAATTATCGGCCTGACTGGTTGCAGAGACGATTCAAAATCTTGCGGCTTATTAGAAGAAGAGTGTCTATCCCTCAACAAGGTACTTGATGAAGATAAGTGCCTATGTATTGAAAACACGGTGGTTCCTGTTTGTTCGCCGGGAAAACATGTCTTTGGCAGCACGTGCGAAGATGATTCACTTCTGAATTGCGGTTCACCCGGCAATAATTGCAGCATCACGATGCCTGGGTGGCAGAATGGAATATGTTCGAATGGTACCTGCATTGCTATAAATTGCGCCAGCGGTTTCCATTTATTTAATCAAATGTGCGAACCGGATTCACTCCAGAATTGCGGTTCACACGGCAAGGATTGCGGCACCTCAATTCCCGGCTGGCAGGCTGGAACATGTTTAAATGGCGCATGCATTGTGACAAATTGCGCCAGCGGTTCCCATCTGTATAATCAAACTTGCGAACCGGATACACCTCAGAATTGCGGTTCACACAGTAATGATTGCAGCACCTCAATCCCCGGCTGGCAGGCTGGAACATGTTCAAACGGCGCATGCACTGTGACGGAATGCGCCAGCGGTTTCCATTTGTATAATCAAATGTGCGAAGCGGATTCACCCCAGAATTGCGGCAATCATGAAGCCAATTGCGAAACGAATGTGACAAATTGGAATGCAGGCATCTGCATTGATGGACAATGCATTGTGACGCAATGCAAAGATGGTTATCATCTGTTCGAGAATGTGTGTGAGACAGATGATGACAAACATTGCGGCAGCCACGAAATCGACTGTGCCGTTTCGCAGGAAGGCTGGAAAACGGGTGTTTGCATCCGGGGGATTTGCCAGGTGCAGACCTGCCTCGATAACTGGCACCTCGAAGGCGGCGTGTGCGTCGCCGATAATGCCGAGTATTGCGGGTCCGAAAAAATCAACTGCGCACAAACCGTTCCGGGTTGGAAAACAGGCACCTGTACAGAAGGAAAATGTCAGCTGGCATCCTGCCAGCCGGGGCTGCACCTCTCCGCCGGTGCATGTGTTGCAGACACCAACGACTGCTGCGGCGACGGTTGCAAATCCTGCAAACCGAATGAAGTTTGTTCATCGGGCGTCTGTTCTGCAGAATGTTCTGCTGATCTCGTCTATTGCTCCGGAATATGTGCCAATCTGACATCTGATATTCACCACTGCGGAAGTTGCAGCACAGACTGCGATGACAATAAACCGTTGAATGCCAAAACGATGAACTGTCTTGAAAATCGTTGTGCCGTCACCAGCTGCAATGATGGCTATCTCGTCAAAGGCAACCAATGCGTTCCCTGTGAACAGGTAGAAGGCTGGATAACTTGCAATGGCAAATGCGTTGAACAGAAAACCGACAAAAATCACTGCGGTGTTTGCAATCACAAGTGCGGTACTAAACAGACGTGCGGCAACGGTATATGTCTTGGCAATATATCATGCGGCGGAACCACATACGATACAGCCACATCAATCAATGCCTGCGGCGACTGCGGCAACCAGTGTGCCGACGGTAAAATCTGTTCCAATGGCGAGTGTAAGGATGGCCAGGGCAAGATGTACTGCAATGGGGTTATCGTCAATTCACTGGAGGATTCGAACAACTGCGGCGGATGCGGGCTTAAATGCGAACAAGGAAAAAAATGTTCTTCAGGCACATGCACGCCCTATACGCAGAGTATGGATGCCACGATAATATGCAACGGAAAAAACGTTTATCCTTACAGTGATAACAAAAATTGCGGTCTCTGCGGCAACGATTGTGGTTCGCAAAAATGTTTTAACAATTCATGCGGTGCTTATGGCAAAAACGATATCATTCAATTTGGTCACTATGAACAAGATAGTGATAACTTCACGCTCTCAGAGAATGAACCCATTTCCTGGCGTGTTATCCATAAAAATTCATCCGGTGAGTATCTTTTGCTAAGCGAACAAGTCCTGGACATAAAACCATTTGGTCTTGTTGTTAATTCAGGTGTAAAATGGGATCGAAGCTATATTCGTTCATGGCTTAATGGCTATGATGCTTCTGAAAATATGGACACAACCGACTGCCGTGATGACAACTTCTTCGATAAAGCATTCACAGACGCAGAAAAGCAGAAAATCATAACCACAAAAGTGACTGCCGACCCCAACAAATCCTACAAATCGGAGCAAGGCAATGATACATACGATAAAGTTTTCCTCCTCAGTGCGGTTGAGGTTGAACAATACTTAAACGTTGATCCGGATCCCTATAAGAATTCGCTTCAATGCACAACGACGCCCACAATCTATGCCATGGATCAAGCTCTCTTAATTTATGACGCTAAAGGTGAAATGGGGTCAGTACAGTATTATCTAGGTAAATGTAGAACGGAGGAAAACTGTCGGGCTGCCTGGAAACTTCGAACGATGGGCCAGACAATATACTTTCATGCAATAGTCTCTTATAATGGTTACATAGAATTATTCGGTATTCAGAGTGGTTATGATTATGAAGAGCGCCATGCGGGAATTCGTCCTGCAATTTGGGTGAAGTTTTAAGCCGTCCTGGGCGTATGGCGTACATCGCTACGGAAAGCCATACGCCGATGGATAAAACATTATTTTAAATAAGCCCGTCCCCCTAATGCTTCTATTCATCGTATTCTTTCGACATTGTATCGTTCTTTTCTTCTGCTGTAGCTGAAGTCCAATTTATGCCATCATAACTCATCGAGTATTTGAAAAAGTCATAATGAATCTCTCGTTCTTCACCATCCAGATGGTCTATTCGGTCGTACTCCAATCTCCAGCGTGAATCTTCCCAGCTTTTCACAAATTGAAGCGCATCACCGGCAAAAAGATATGTGTAAATCTTTGATTTTACAATAAGTCCACAGTCACCACCGTTTTCATAATCTACATCATTATAATATTCAACCCTGACATACAGCCCCTGAGTATCCATAAATGGATGAACCGACACTTCGTTTATGATTTCGTAATGACCCATAACTTCATCATAAACTTCACCAGCTGACACATCGATAGCGTCTGATTGAGTTCGCAAAAGTGATTTAAGTTGTCACCCGAAGCCTACAAATGTCTGCTGCAGGGCGCGCTGATATGATCATCGAAACTGATGATGCCGTTTTTTGCTTTGAATTTAAACTTCGCGGATCCGCACAAACCGCCATCAAACAAATCGAAGAAAAAGGCTATTTATTGCCTTACGAAGTCGGTGATCGAAAATTATATATAATCGGATGTGCTTTTGATAAAAAGAAGAAAACCTTGGGACGATGGATTATTAAGGAAGGTCTGAATAAAAGTTAGTTGTTTGTATTTTGGGGGCTTTGATCCAAAAAACAACATAGGGCGCGGCGTATGCGCGCAAGGCACCGGCACGGTGCCGAGCACATAGACGCGCAGTGCGTGGCGTATTGGCTCTGCCAATAGCCGCGACACCTGTCCCGTATGAGCGTATGCGAATAGGGCAGGCACCGGATGCCAGTCTTTTTTGGCCATCTGACAATAAATGAGCCCTTTGACGCTGAATTTATGCAATGAGGCGAATCATACAGACACCGAAAAACATAACAGCGAGTCCTGCTGTTTGCTGCCAGCAAACCGGATTTTGACGCGATTGGAGTATTCCGGTCTGGTCGACGATGAGACCGGCTGACATCAGCCCCAGAAGTCCGACGACAACAGATGTGCCGGTGCCGAGTTGCGGACTGATGAAGGCATTTCCTATGACATAAAGGGCTCCGAGAAGGCCGCCAAGCCACATCCAGAATGGATTTTTGCTGCATCCGTCGGGAATGGAAATGTGAAGTTTAGGGTGCTGAATACACACAATGATGAATAGTGCAGATGCTCCCACAATAAATGAAACCATGGAGGCGCGTATGGATGAATTGAGTACAACGCCAAGTCTGCCGTTGATTGCGATTTGAATGGCACTGCATGAACCGGTTAGAATGCCGAGAAAACGCCACCCCCAGAGTGTCATTGAATTGTTCAATTTGTAATTTGTGTCAGACTGATTTTTACGTGAAAAATAGACAACACTGAAAACTCCGGTCAATACGAGGATAGTTCCCAGAAGCTTGAATGCGCTGATTGGATTCAGTGCGGTTTCAAACAAGCCAAACTGATCGATGATTAATCCCGCCAGAATTTGACCGAGAACCGGAAAAATGACGGTTTGAACCGCTCCCAGTTTTGGAAAAAGAAGTATATTTCCCGTTAAAAAAGTGAGTCCGAATATGCCGCCGAGCCATAACCAGAACGGTTGTGTGGAAAAAAGTTCGAATTCCGGAAGAAGTGAATCGCATAAAGCAAATGCAATGGTGGCAATGAAAACAGTCGACACACAAAAAGAGATGAACGATGTCAGAAATGGAGAGCCGACTGAACGACGTAATCGCCCATTAATGCTCGTTTGAAACGATAATCCCATTCCAACGGCGAAGCCGATAAAACATAAGAGTAAAGCCATGATATGTGTTCAAATCCGTTATGTCGAATAATAGTTGTTATGAGTTCCATTCTCATGAACTGGTGAGAATGGGGAGACAGTCAATTTACTGCAATGTCAGAAAAGATAGTAAAAAATATGTTTTGATAGACGGGGGAGCGACCCTATCCGGATTTCCCAATATGTTGCCTTGAAATAATGTTTTTTTATACTTTCCATTGTTGAATGTATAGAATTAGTCAGTATAATAATTTTCCCTTATTTTGGGGGAGTTTGGGGTAGGGGACTGGTTTGTTTTTTTGTTCAATATCCGTAAGGCAAAGGTATGAATTTACAAAAAAAAGTCGCTGTATTGGCTACGCTCTTGGCAACTATCGGTGTGGCTGGGTGTGATAATGACTCGGATTCGTGCAGTTTAACCGAAGAAGATTGTCAAGCCGTATCTAAAACGCTGGATGCCCAAAAGTGCGAGTGTGTATCAGACGATGTGACGCCGGACTGCCCCTTAACCGAGGCAATGTGCCAAAGCGCGAATAAAAAGCTGGATGCACAAAAGTGCGAGTGCGTGTCAACCGATGTGACGCCGGACTGCCTGAAAACACAAGCGGATTGTGAAGCAGAGAATAAAAAGCTGGATGCCCAAAAATGCGAGTGTTTTGTTCCCGATTGTCTGCCCGATGGATCGCTGTACAATGGCGAGAAATGCCAGAAAGGCGTTTGTGTCAATGGCGAGTGTGTGCTCCCGGTGTCTGTCAGCCTTATGTAATGGATGATTCATCCGTCCTGGTGTGCGATGGACTCTCTATTCACCCATACTATGATTCCGCACAATGCGGTAAATGCGGTACGCTGTGCGGCAGCCAAAAGAAATGTTCAAACGGTTCTTGTGTTAATTTTTCTCCGTCGAGTAGTTCCACCATAACCTGTAATGCTCAGACGGTGTACCCATATAGTGATTATTCAAATTGTGGCGGTTGCGCTAAAAATTGTAAAGCAATGGATGATCCCCGTACTCCCTATATTTATCACTATTGTCAGTATGGGAGTTGTAAGAGTGGTTATACGTCATATTGACGTTCCCCTTCTCCTGCTCACTGGGTTCTACGATGTCAGCCGTCCACCGGACGCCTGCCATCTCGGCCCCGCCCCCGGCTCTCATCATTTTCTGCCTTATTATTGCGAAATAATCCATGCCACAAAAAAAACGCATCGCGTATCGGCTGCCAGCCGATAGCGATGCGTCAAGTGAGCCGTATGCGCAGAGCGCATAGGTGAACCCACTTACAAGGGGATTATTTACAATTATCGTAATTGATGGTGCAGTCGGCGTTGCAGGTCACAGTGCCGGAAACGTAGCTTGTTACCCATTCATGGCATCTGTTTTCGTCCAGGAAGAAGGACAGGCCGTCACAGTCTTCGTCGCCATCGGTGATACCGTTGCCGCAAACGTCGGGGACGCAGATGTCATTGCAGTCGGCATCGTTGCAGTCAGTTGCGCCGTCGCCGTCGTCATCAATGCCGTTGTTGCAGATTTCGGGAACGACATCTTTAACGACGCAGGCATCGAAGTTGAGCGTGCAGCCGTCGTTGCATGAAACCATGCCATCGACATATTTGGCATCCCAGTCAGCGCAGGAAACCATGTCGTTGTAAACCGCGTCACCATCGCAGAGTTCGCCGTCGTCGACGTTTCCGTCACCGCAGTAAGGGGCTTTGACGCAGGCATCGAAATTGAGCGTGCAGTCACTGTTGCAGGAGACCATGTTGTCGGAATCTTTGTTCCAGTCGGCGCATGTGAACTTGTTTCCGTAAACCGCGCTGCCGTCGCAGAGTTCGCCGTTGTCGACTTTGCCGTCGCCGCAGTATGGGGCTTTGACGCAGGCATCGAAGCCAATTTTGCAGTCGGCTGTGCAGTAAACGTTTCCTGAACCATAGCTGCTGTCATAACCGGAGCATTTTCTGCCGGCAGAGAAGTTGTTTCCGTCGCATTCTTCGCCATCATTATTGATGACGCCGTCGCCGCAGAACGGGAGGACGGGAGCGCAGTCGGAGTCTTTGTCATCGACCGCACCGTCACCATCGTCATCGACGCCGTTGTCGCAGATTTCGACGTACTGGGAGGCAACTTCGGGAGCCTTGCTCAGGATCCAGTCGTAATAGTCCATGACGGATGTTGAAACGCCGTAATATGCGCAGACAGAATCGCCGTAGCTGGTGATGCCTTCGACGTATTCGACGCCGCCGATTTTGTCGAAAGCCGGGCCGCCGGAGTCACCGTTGCAGGGACCGCCTTCATACTGCGTGTAGAAAATGCTGCCGCAGGGTGCGTAAGCATAATCGGTGGCATTGACTGTGGTGCCACGGTTGCAGGTGCCGTTGGCGTTCATGTCGGAGGGGTGGCATCCCTGAACTTTGAATGAACCCTGATAGCAGGTTCCCGAACCGAGTTTGCAGGAACTGCTGATGCCGCAATGGGCGGCAACTTCGCTTGTATAGGTCAGACGCGTTCCGATGTCGCCGTCTTCGTCATAGCCAAAGCCAACAAATTCCATCGTCATCGGCATATCGGACGGCAGAATGTTGAGCCAGCTTGGGTGCGGAAGAATGGGCTTGGCAACGGACGATGGAATGGCTTCGCTCAGTTTCACGAGGGCAATATCGCCTTCAAGCGTGTATTTGGAATAGGAGCGGTCCAGATAGCGGTCGCCATATTTTTCGTGAAGATAAACCTGGGCAATCTTGTACAATTTAAGATTGTTTTCTGTTTTGCCGACGCCGACTTTGGTCGTTTTGGCGAAACTTGTGTTCACTTTGTTGTAATCATTGGCAACGCAGTGACCGGCTGTCAAAACCCATTCGGGATGAATGAGGGTA
The DNA here is from genome assembly GCA_045599245.1 of Myxococcota bacterium. Lineage (GTDB taxonomy): Bacteria > Myxococcota_A > Bradymonadia > UBA4248 > UBA4248 > UBA4248. Next base: position 42,126 of record JAZRVP010000264.1, on the reverse strand, counting down.
CCGGTGCAGAAAACGTATCTGTTGGTCGTGTCATAAAATCCAATGACTGCATTATGCGAATCCTTCGTGTCATTGTGGCCATTCATAATGGAGTGATGGGCCTGGACGACTTCTTTTGTAGGACGTGTGGCATCACTGCAGCCCGTAAGACCGAAAACGAGACATGCGAGCACGGCATTAAGCACCAAAACTTTTTTCATTAATACTTCTCCTTGGCTGTGGATGGACATAACCACCAGTTTGCAATCATGGCATTTTGAAAACATGGTGTCCAGCAGAAAATGAATATAATTCGGCTTTTCGGGGGAGCCGCCGTCTCCGGCGGCTGGCTCGCCTATCGTGCGCCAGAGGCGCACAATACGGCTCGCAAACGACGCTATCCCTTTGGGATACGCGTCGTTCTCTCTGGGCGTTTTCCACCGCAGAATGGTATGCCCATCCGGGCGGCCCGGTTCATCTTCCTTCTCTCAAAAATTCGGTTTCCAGGATCGTTTTGCTTTGTTATCCGAATTTTGTTTTCCCGTGTCGGTTGCGGTGGAGGGCAGGCCTATATATGGGGTAATCCCTCCCCCCAAAAAATTAATCAGAGGTTTCTTTGGCAAACTCTGAACAAAACACAATTTTAAGGTAATAAATGGAGAAAGCCGGGGGTGGGGCTCCGGCGTGGAATCATGTTTAGGCAGCCCCAAAGGCTTATATCGCCTAAAATATTGTGGATTCTTAAGGGCTCAGCCCTTAAGCGGGGTCCGGGGCAGAGCCCCGGAAAATAATTTAGAGGTTCCTTAGGGGAAAATTAAAATTTCAAATCAATTGCGATGGAATTGGGGGAGACTTGAAATGAGAGGGTTTTCTCTGAGCCCAGTTCATCATTGAACTTATTGAGTTTAACTTTGTTATAGATGGCGATTGCAGCACCTGCAATACCGGCTCCCAGGCCGATGCCAAGCGTTGCAAATCCGGCCATGACGCCTTCATTTTTCCTGTTAAACTTTGTGCCTTTTGGATTTGAATAGGTGTATGGCGTATCCCATTCATCTTTAGCCTGTTTATGATAGATGCCGAGAAGGGGAGCGCCAACGAGTGTGAGTGCAAGGCCGGCACCTGCGATGCTCGATCCGATGATGATGTTTCGCTCATATTCATCAATGATGGTTTGATTCTTTTCATCGATGATTACATTGAATGTCGATATTTGATTTTCCTTTTCACCGATATAAGTTTTTTGGGTTTCTGTCAGTTCAGTTTTGCATTCGCCGAGTTCACGTTTGTAGGGAAGTTCCTGTTCCGCCCGGCTGAGCCATATTTTCTCCAATACCGGCTGAGGCAGGGTGTATTCATTTGTGAATTCAGTTGCTCGCCGAATATAATTGAAGCTTTCGGTCTCGTTTCCGAGCTTCATATAAATCATGCTCATCGTGTAATTGAGAACCGGCGAGCGGTCGCAGATCATTGAAAGACGTTTTCCGGAATTGAGTGCTTCTTCGTAGCGGCCGTCTTCATAAGCTCTGTTCATTTCAGAACTGAGCATTTTCCAGGCATCGGATGAGACGTCTTCTTCGCAGTTGGCAAAAGCGGAATGGATGGATAACAGGTACGTAGCCAGGGTAAGTGGAATAAGGAGTGATTTTTTCATTTCTTTATGTTTCAAATATTGGCGTTGAATTCATGTGCTGAATTTGACAGCCGTAAAAATGACAGGAAAGCGATGAACTTTTATGGTTGAGAATTTGTGGCGTTATTCAAGGCCGTTTTCTTCTTGTTGCTTTTTGGCTTTGGCTCCAAGAATACTATCCTTCAGAAGCAGTTCCTTTCGTAATAATAAATAATTATCATCAATCTCTGCATGAACCTTTATGTTTGTTAAGCCATAATTAACAGTATGGCATTCCACGTCCTCGGTACCGAACTTGGGGGTAAGGCTGGAATTGATGAGTTCGTAATTTTTGTCGCAATAGAGTCCTAAAACATCATCGACCACTAAATAATTGGTTTCGGGTACAGCTTTGAAATATACTCTGTAATTGTGTTTCAGTTTTCCATCGGCCTGGAGGACCTGATTAACAAATTGCATCTTATAAGAAACGGTGTTGTTGATAGAATCAATATCATTTGGGGATGGTGTTTCATCGTCGGAACCGGTTTCATCTTCTACGTTAATATCTGGTGTATTGATTGGAAAACCGATTGAAGTTCTCATTGACAAATTTTCACAATGTTCAAAGTCGATTCTCATACAGTCATCCGTGGGAGATGCTTCACATCCGGGTTGTTTTTTTGTGGTCGAGCATTCACCAAAATTCAATCTGAATTTATCGGTTTGTGCCATTAAGCCGGAATCGGCATAGGTACCTGTAAAATATAAGAAATAATCTTCACGGGCGGTAAGTTGATTATCATTTTTTTTAAGAACATTGAGGGGATTGGGATCAGATAGAGTAGTTTCAGGGCAAAGATTGTCATTGGGAATGAAGGTGTACTGGAGAAAAGCGAGTTTGTTTTCTTCGTCTTCGGGGGAAAGCTGCATTGAGAAGCAGGAGTTTTGCATTCTCAAGGGCAGATCAGAGACTATTCTTTTCAAAGCATCTATTCTGTTGAGATTGCTTTTTAATGTTTCCAGGGTTTCGGATAGGTTAGTGAAAGATAAGTCTTCATCGGTGATGGTAAATGAAAGACAATATTTGTTTTCTTTTGAAAGATTTAATTTTTTCAAATCGTTCAGAAAATCGGGCATTTGGGCATTGATTGCACTTTGACATTCCGAAATGTTGGAACTCATAAGCTCATTTTTATATTCGCATTTATCATATATGCCTTTTAAATAAACAGATTTCATCGAATGTGTTTCTAATACTTCGAGTGCATCTTTATATTTATCAAAACAATCTGTTTCGCATTGGTCAGCATCAATATTGAGAATGTTACTGAGCTGTTCCAAAGCATCGATAGAGGATTGAATGTTATTAAAACAGGCATGGATATCATCGATGTCATTTGTGACTTTTTCGATAATGTTGATTTGATGGTTGAGGGAATTGTCGCCAAGCAGTTCGAAGAACTGAAAGATGAGTTCCGTGGAGAGTGAACTGCATGCGTGAGAATTTTGGGAGGGAAAGTTTAAGGTTAGTGTGTTTCCAAAATAGGCATCATTGTAAGGATAGACTTCGGATGTGCTCGTCCAGGATACATTGGGGGAGATATCCTGAAGGAGGATGCACTTAGCTGTTGGTTTGGTTGGGCAGGGAACGACAGGAATGCATGTGCCTGCATCACAGACGGCATCGCCATCACAGCCGAGATGGTTTTGACAGGAACAAATGTTATTTTGACAATTGCCATAGATGCAGTCGCTGTCTGTTTCACAGTTTTGTCCGCCATAGCTCAGGCATTTGCCAAAATAGACGTCACTATCGTAATCAATGCCGTAACAAATGCCGGAAATACATTGGGTGTCATTGTAGCATTCATTGCCGCCTTTTTGTTTATCCATGCAGATAGCGTTGATACAGAACTGATCTGCTGAGCATTTGTCCAGGCAGCTGTCGTCCGGTGCGGTTAATTCTTCAACTTCGTTGTATTTTTCACTGTATGAGCATGAGGCCAGGACGACTGATAAGCCGAGTAAAAAGAAGAGTTTATTTTTCATAATATTTGAGAGTGAAAGTGAGTACAAAGCTCTGTTTGGGATGAGAAAGATGCAGCAGGCGTGCTAGAAGATAGAAAGAGGAGCTTCAAATGAATCGACTTTCTTTCCATTTGTTTCTTTAGGTTTGTCTGTTTTCTCAGGCGTTTTAGTGTTTGCAGTTTCCTGTTTGTCAGGTGATTTCTTTTGTGTTTTTGATTTCGAATCTTTTTTGCTTTTTGTCGGATTGTTTGTTTTTGGGGTATCCGGTTTTGCCTCTGGTGCAGGATTGTCAGCGGGAGCTGTTGGCGTTTGTGCCTGCGGCGGGAGCTGATTTGGAATATCGGAAGCCTGGATATCGGCAGGTGCGTCAGAGGGCTGAGCTGCCTGTGCTTCAGAGGGCTGAGCCGTTGGGACATCGGAGGGCTGAGCCGTTGGCTGAGTCTGGGCTTGAGTTTCTGATTTAGGGGAAGCTGAAGGCGCAGGCTGTTCTGTTTGTTCCGGCTGAGTAGGAACAGGCGGCTGAACTTGCTGAGTTTCAGTGCCTGCGGCAGGGACGGGTTCTGTCGGAGGCTGTGTTTCAGACGACTTGCCTGTGTGGACGATGACAAAAGCCGTAATGCCGCCGATCATCAGAATGATGAACGTGATGAGAAGCGCATAGATCAGCTTGTTGTTGTTGTCTTGAGACGGCTTTTGAGGGGCTTGTGAACTCTGAGTCGTCGTATATGACCGTTTCAGCTCTTCCTGCTGCTTAATTGCTTCGGGCAGGGCTGTTTCCAGGTCTTTGATGATATCGAGGGCATTGTGATAGCGATTGGCGGGGTCTTTTTCACAGCATTTCCAGATGATCTGGCTTAGGCAGTGAGGGATAATCGAGGGAATGACGAGGTCTTCGTTTGACTGTTTGTAGGCAATCTGAACGAGACTGTTTCCAGGGACGGCAATATTGCCCGTCAGGCATTCGAGAAAGACGAGTCCGCAAGCGTAGATGTCTATTTCAGGCGTGGCTTTGTTCATGCCTGTAAACATTTCTGGAGCCATATAGGACGGCGTGCCGCGAATCATGCCCTGCTGGGTTTTGATGAGTTCGGTGATGTCACTGTTCTGGATTGTGGCAATGCCGAAATCGATGAGTCGTATTTCTTCGGGGTGCGTATCTGGGAGGACCAGGATGTTTTCTGGCTTGATGTCGCGGTGAATAATGCCGGCTTCATGGGCGCCTGACAAAACGGCCAGCACCTGGCTAATAATTGCAACCGAAGATTCAATGCTTAAGGCGCCTGTATTTCTCAGATAGTCGTTGAGCTGAATGCCGTTGACAAATTCCATGACGTAGCATGGGATGCCTTCAAAGACACCGTAATCGTAGCATTGGACGGAGTGTTTGTCGGTGAGTTTTTGCAGTACGCGGGCTTCTGCATAAAATCGTTCCTGCGTGAGCTGAGCTTCTTTCGGATCAAGTCCTTGTGACTGATTGAGAATTTTTACGGCAACTCTAAGGCCGTCTTCAATGCGTTTGGCCTTGTAAACTTTGGCGCATCCGCCGCTTCCGCATGGTGACAATATTTCGTATTTTTCCGAAAGTTCTTTGTTTTCTTCATCCGAGAACTTTGTTTTCAGATTTGATTGCGTATCTAAGTCCATGGGTATGCCTTAATTTTCTAATAAACAAATCCCACTGTCTAATTATCGAGGCTTTTAATGAATGATAACGGTTAGTATTCCTAACCTTTGAGATTTCACTAAAAGTATTGAAATTACAGGAAGTTTACGCCTTTGTCAATTTTATTGGCTTTCATAATTCCAGATGGCTTACATGTCGCACCTGATGGGTTAGGGAACCTCTCCCAGCATCAATCGAAAAAGGATGGATGTCCTGGTCGCACCTCATAGGCTAGAGTACCTCTGAATAAAACGATATTTTAAGGCAGTAATTGTCGAGAGCCCGGAGTGGAGCCCCCGAAGGGGAAATTATAGTTAGGCAGCTCCAAATGCTTATACAACTAAAAAATCGAGGTTTCCAAAGGGCTCAGTCCTTTGGTGAAGGGCCGAGGATTTTCGCCATCTTGTGAATGGCGAAAACCACAGAGCCCAGTGAGCAAATGAAATGTTACCTAATATTCCCCATCGCCATAATGGAGAGGGGAAACGTCACGTAGTGACAAAGGGGTGAGGCTGGCTCGGGAAGCGAAGTGCATTTCATATTGCGAACTGAGGACAGGGGCAAAGCCCCAGCGTGGTTCGGGGCAGAGCCCCGACTGAATAGTAATGCAATAGGAGATGTTTTGGATTTATTTTCTGGCTTCTTCGTATTCTCGGATGACTTGTTTTGCAGTCTTTTTGTCAAAGACTTTTAAGGCATCCCGGCTGACGCCGTTTATGATCGGATTTTCAGACTTCGAGTCGGAATCGTCAAGCAGTGCTGCCGCTCCTGCGGCTAAAAATGAACCCGGATTGTTCTTAATATACATCGCAGACTGATATAAAATTGCTTTGTTAATTTTATCCTGTTCTTCTTCCGTGAGCGTTTCTTTAATTTTCATGTACGAAGCTTCAAAGGCTTCAATTGAGCTGCCATCAAATTTGGGGGCCATAAGCTCTTCAATCATGGAACAGCCGCTCAGGAGAATTGAACACATGACAAGACTTGAAATGATAATGCTTATTTTTTTCATACTATTTCCTTTATTTGAAAAGAAGTGGCGCGCTTTTAGGCGGTACTCGGTTAATCATGAGGTTTCTTTGGGAACGCTTCGGATCCAAAAGCAAAGATCTTGATTTTTTTGATTTTTCTTTTTGATTTTTGGGATTGTTTCCCATCCATTTTGACCATAGAAGACCCGATGTTGAATGATAGGCATTGGCTGGCAGGAGCATATTTGAATCATTTGATGATGCAGATTCTTTTATAATTTTTTGATTAAATGAATTGATAAGATATTGACGAGCTTTTTCCTTATTTTGTTCAATCAGTTCATCGGTCTGACTGAAACACTCAATAGCTGAAAGCTCCGCTTCTTTTATACAATTTTGTGAACATGCTGAATGGTCTTCGTCATGACAAATATTGCGACATCCCGAACGAATGGCTTCGGCTGCCGCAATGGTGGATGAATGGGATTTGTGTGACACGCGAAGCGATGTTTCTTGATAAGCAACGGTTAGGGTGCAGTCGATGGCGTTTTGGGCAAGCACAATATCTGGAACAATAAGGAGACAAAGAAGCACAAATACAAATATGATGTGTTTCATAGAACTCTCCATGTTATTGAGCAGGTAAATTCTGAACAGTTGTAAATTCAACAAAATTAGATAACACGGTATCGACGAGTTTGTCATCTTCCGTATAGAGTTCCAGTTCGAATCTCATGAGGTATCGGCCTGAAGGAATAAGCTGATAGAACGAGGTATCAGGCCATGTTTTTTGTGTTACGGATGTCCAGCGTGTAGCTTTGAGTGGAATGACGATGTCTTTAACGGCCATTGCCGGAAGCGATAAAATACTGACAACGCCGCGTTCGGCCGGTTCGGCAAAAGCCAGGTCAATGACAGACCAGTAGAGGGGTTTCTTTTCGTCTGTTGAATATATATATAAATAGCCAGAACCCCGGCATGGAAGATGAGATTTTGATGTGTTTTTAATAGACAGATCGAGCGTGGCGAGAAGAGATTCTTTCCACACTGGAAAATTATTTTTAAGCTGAATGGATAGATTGCTGGATATATCTTTTGGTGCAATCGTACCCTCGGGAGTTTCATATCGCCAGGTATCGGCAGCCTGCTGAAGATCAAACTGCTTGTCTGACTTTTGATCATTTTTCTGCGTGCAGGCACACAGAAAACAACACATAAGAATGAAAAATAGATATCGTTTCATCGTAAAAAGGCCCTGATAACAGGGCCATTATCGTTGGTGGAAGGGTGAAATTACAGATTTGAAACTTTGGCTTTTGCCTGGGCATTATTCGGATCGAGCGCCAAGGCTTTTTCAAATGCTTTCTTTGCTTCGGCAGCATCGCCGGATTTGCTCTTTAAGTTGCCGAGATAGACGTAGCATGATGCTGTATTGGCAAGGAAACACCATTTTTCAGCCGCATTGGCTGCAACAGCTGTCTTTCCTTGTTTTTCATAAGCTTGAGTAAGCATTTGCCAGGCTCGCGCATTTTTAGAATCCTGCTTCGTCGCCTGTTCACAAAGCGAAATGGCTGAAGCAAAATCCTTCTTAGCCATAGCCTGAGAGGCCTGCTGAAGAAGCTGGCCTGTTGGAACTGACCCGGAAGCTGCAGGTTTAGCCGTCTGTGCAGGTTTGGGTTGTTCACTTGGTTGAGCAGCCGCAGTCTGTTCCTGCTTTTTCTGTTCCTGTTTGGGCTGAGCTGCAGTCTGTTCCTGCTTTTTCTGTTCCTGTTTGGGCTGTGTAGCAGGCTGTTCCTGTTTGGGCTGTGTAGCAGGCTGTTCCTGTTTGGGCTGTGTAGCAGGCTGTTCCTGCTTGGGCTGAGCTGCAGTCTGTTCCTGTTTGGGCTGTGTAGCAGGCTGTTCCTGTTTTTTCTGTTCCTGTTTGGGCTGTGCAACGGGCTGTACTGGAGCCGGCTCGGCGGCTTGCTGTGCAGGAACAGGCTGTACTGGAGCCGGCTCGGCGGCTTGCTGTGCAGGAACAGGCTGAGCTGGAGCCGGTTCGGCGGCTTGCTGTGCAGAAACAGGCTGAGCAACGGGCTGTGCTGGAGCCGGTTCAGGCGTTACGGTTTCACTCTGAGTATTTGTGTCCTCTGGTTCAATTTCCGAATTAGCAGTATCTGTTGGCTGGTTCATTGCCAGTAAAGCAGGATCGGATTCTGGTGCGGCGGGAACTGCAATGCCTTCTGTTGCACCGGTGTTTCCGGCAGACGCAACACGAGTTTTTTCTTCATCGATTGATTTGAGGCGTTGTTCGTAATCGGAAATCTGCTGATGAGAATCTGTTTGATTTAATACAGCATCGGGTACCTGCTGGTTGCGCTGCATTTTTACGATTGTTGCATAGAGCTTTTCGAGATCAGTCCAGCCTTTGAGTTGCTTTTCAAAGTCAGGACGAAGGGCTTCGGCATTTGCAAGCGCTTTGGATTGTGCGGCAATCAGGCCCTTGTCCTTGGCGTCAGCACACTGTTGAAGCTGGGTTTCCGAATCGGGGGCTGCTGCGTCGACGGAAGTCGTGCAAGTAACATAAGCGGCAGTCAACTCATTGGAAATATCGCTGATATCGAGAGGGTTGGGCTGTTCATCCGATTTTTTGAGCGTTTGACGAAGCGTAATGGCTTGGCTGTTTAAGGCTTTGACCAATTCCTCACGGCATTGTTGAATCGTTTTCTGGTCGATATCCGAATTTCGCAGTTCATTGAAAAGTTCGATGGCTTTTGTTTCGAATTCAGACGTGCCAAGCGCTGCATGGAAGTCATCCAGAGTGCTGTTTTTGTCTGTGTTGGCCGAAGGGGCAGGCTGGTAGGCTGGCACCTGGGAGGCAACGGGACTCTCTGCGGCAGGATTTTCGGAGGTATTGAGAGAGTAAATAAACAAAGCAAGACAGATTAAAGCCAATACAGCGGCAATCGCGATCAGTTTGTTGAGAATGCTTGCTTTTTTTGCTCTGGTTTCATTAACGAACCATTCTTCATTTTCTTGCTCGAGATCGTTCTCTGTGTCGTTTGAATTGTCTGGTTCTTCATCATGGTTGACAACGGGTGCGGGCTTACTGGTTTCTTCTTTTTTGTCAGAAGTGGAAAATGGTTTGTAACCGGCGCTCACGGTCATGTAAGGAAGTTTGCAGTAGCTTGGGATGGCATCCGAATCCTGATTGACGAGTGGTTTAATGACGACATCGGAGAGAACAACTTCATTTTGTGGTTCAAAAGATGCCCGTCTAGTTCGTTTGATACGACGAATATCTTTGCTTGTGGATATAGAGATGATGTCCCCATTTTCGAGTTCGGAACTATTTTCCGGCTTTTTGCGGCCAATTCTTTTGTGAGGTTTCGAAGAAGCCGGATCGTCTTCTGCCTTTTTGGGGGCACTCTCATCTTTGGTGGTTTCAGATGATGAGGCTTTAGCTTCACTTTCTTTCTTTTGGCTTTCCGTTGTCGCGTCTTCTGCAGATTCTTGACTTGTACCAGCTGTCTCTGAGCTTGACTCCTGGTGCTGTGCTTCTTCTTTTACCGGTTCTTCTTTTTCCTGCGTATTTTCAGTCTGTTCCTGTGTTTCTGATTTTTCCTCACGGGGATTTAAATCAGCATCGGTAGAAGAAGTTTGAAGATTGGCTTCACAGATACCTGAGAAAACGTTTGCAAGTAAGTCGGTGCAGGGGGTGAGGTCGGGATGGCTGAAAAGCGGGTGTTCGATGTCTGAGGATGCGTCGGCAAAAGGAAGTATTTCCTTTTGGTCAGACTGATTGCCGATGAGATCGGCGAGATCATTCCAGGATGAGATGTCGGAACATGGGGATGTGTAAGAAGATTCTTCTTCAGCAGGTTCTGTACTAAAGGATGTGTCGTTTTCTGTGTTGGTATCGGCTGATGTTTCTTCCCTTGGCTCTTTGACATCAAGCGGGAGTATGGCGTATGGCGACGTCGATTTTTTGGTATAAACTTTAGAATTGACGTCGTCATTGAGAAGCCTTTCAGCCAAGGCCGGTGAAATGCTGTCGACATTTTCATCAAGTTCTGGATGGATGCTCAGAAGGGCTGTGATAAAAGCACGGGCTGTCTGGAAACGAACACCGGAAGTGCCGATCATGGATGCCATGAGCAGATCGCCAAAATCATCACTCACGCGAATGTGCGGATTTTGAATGCGGATATCCTGAATATCTCCGATGACATGTGAATGCACTCTCTGAACGATGGTTCCGTGACCGGCTTCTCCGGTGAGCAGGCAGCAGGCAGCTGCTCCGCAGCTGTAAACGTCGCTTTGGGTTTTAGGGTCATCACCTCTGGCAAGCTCAGGGGACATTAAATCGATAATACTTGCGAGCACTTCTGGATGATCGTCTCTGATCTCGTCGAAATGTTCTCCCCGAAGAATGCCCCACAGGCAGGCATCATGGAGGCGTATTCTTCCGCCTTTATCCAGAATGATATTGGAGAGTGCTATATTGCCGTTCACTATACGCTGTGCATGAATATCTTTTACGGCTCTTAGCAGCTGGAACAATAGTTCGGCTACCTCAGACTCGCTCAGCTCAATATTCATATCCAGGATATTCTGGAAGGAACAGCCCGGGATGTAAGGATGTGCGCTATAAAGAAGACCGTCGTCCAGCCAGTCATAATCGGCAATTGGAATACCGCCTCCTGAGATCTGACACGTTTTCTCCAGAATACTCAGAAGGGATGATACGCGTTCCGGATCACACAAAATGGCCGGTGAGTAAAGTCTGAAGCGATATGAATTTCCGGCTCGTGTCGCACAATATACGTCGCCAAGTCCATCATTGCCTATGTACTGTTTGAGATAGTAGCCACAAATTGAATCTCCCTGCTGATATTCATGTTCAGAGAGTTGTTTCAGTTCTGCTCCGTGGAATGGGCAGAATCTAACAGTATCATCAAATGTCGAAAGACAGAATGGACAGGCTTTCACGCGTTTTTCCTCTTTACGTTTCGGGGGATTCCGAAATCAATCCGTTCATTTCTATCATGCCTTGGCTAATTAGTTAAGAGTTTAACTGTATTCTCTGCTCAAAATAGGTTACAGCTCAGCAGAGTGCGGTTCACAAATCTTCTGAAATATGGAGATTGGCGAAAGATGGATTATTTCGTAATTATAAAGCTGAAAATGATGTGAGCCGGGGCGAGGCGTTGTGAACAACGCCTCGCCCCGGCGGGGTAATAATGGTTAGGTAGCCAAAAAAGTTTCTATCCACTTAAAATATTGAGGCTTACAAAGAACTCAGCCCTTTGATGGGGGCCGAGGATTTTCGCCATCCCGTGAATGGCGAAAATCACAGAGCCCAGTGAGCAGTTGAAATGATTTGTTTTATTCGACACTCAGCCAGTGAATGTTGTCGATATTGGTCTGACTGCCGGACACTTTGACGGATATCGTCACTTCGCCGCTGATATTGATTGCACATTCCGGAAGATTATATACTTTGTCTCCGATAATGCTCAGTGTGCCGCATTTCTTTGTATTTGTTGAATTGCTCGTGCTCGTTACGGAGACAACGACGTTTCGAGTTCCGTCGCCGGAAGTGCCTTTATTGGCCTGAAGTGTGATGGTTGATACACCGCCGGATACGGTCGTTTGGAGTTCGCCGCCGTCCTTGAGCATCAATCCGTTGCCGTCAATGGGACTGATACCGCAAAGTGCATTGTGAGCATTCGTGTAGTTCCAGGTCAGGCCTGAGGACGTACTTTTGAAGCTTCCGTTTGAATAGCCTGCGTTCTTTTCTGTGTTGCTCAGTGTCGTTTCACCTTCAAAATCAAAGGTTTCAAGATATCCGCGTTTGCAGACGCCGTCTGTGAGTACATAACCCGAATCACAGACGATATGGCAGTCGTCTTTTTCTTCAGTACATTCGGCTTTGCCGTTTTGGCCATTGAACCCGAGATGAGCCGCACATGTGATCGTGTTTTCTGACAATTCGTCTCCATCACACGCATAAATGCTGGCGTTGTCACACTTGGCTGTACACGTGTTGACGGTGATGTCGTCTTTTGTTCGCGGGGCAATGGCCATGTGTGATTTTGTCTGAACGACGATTCCTGTGACATTGTATTTGGTTCCTGCGCTCAGAAGGCCGGAGGCAACACTCATCAAATAGGAACTGACCGTTATTTCCTTGCCAATGCCTGCTGTGCCGATGCGCCAGCCTTTTTCGCCTCCCGGCGTATTCAGTGTGACGCTGTCGGTGTCTGTCGCTGTCGCACGTTCAGCAATGGCTTTTTCGCCTTTTAGACTCACGAGTGAACCGAAAACGTTTCCTTTCGGGCCTTGGAGAATATCCGATATTTTGACTGTTTTGGGTTCGATGCTGCAGTCAATGGCAGACGGCTTGATGGTCAGGTTTGATTCGGCCGAGATCTGGACACCGCACTGATACTGTTTCACCTGGCCGCCTTCTATGCGATAGGCACTCCCGACTTTCATATCTTTCGGCAGCGCAATGGAATTCTTTACATAAACGAAAATGCCGCGCGCATCATCGCTGCCGCAATTCTGGATATAGAAACCGGTTCCGTCCGGATGAATAGCCGTCACAATACCCTCGATATCTACATCGGCAACCGGGGCTTTCGGCTGAGCTGAACACGACGAGCTGTTCACTTTGACGAACAGATCGTAGTCTTTATAAATGGCCGATACTTTTCGATATCGCGTCGTACACTCGCTTGTGTCAAAGCCGCATGAGGCGCTGCATTTAAGTTTGCCCGTCGAATTTTCGATAACATCGGCACAGGTCTTTGTGATTTCAACGCCTTCTTCGCAGGCCTCTCCAATATCGCTTTCGATGGTGCCGTTACCGCAGAACTTGCAATTGCTGGTATCGAAGTGACACGCTTTTGCCTCTGACGGGCCGAAACATGATAACGTGCCGGTGGCTTTGCTGTCGCCTGTGGCTATCTGACAGGCTTTATCGCCTGACGCTCCGTCCGCTTTTCCCATATTGGTGCCGTCACAATCCTCTCCGGCGCCCACGTGGTTGCTGTTGCCGCATTCATCCGGGGTTTCCGTGCAGGCAGCATGGTTTTCATCGCACACAGGTGTCGCCTCCGGACAGGCTGTTTGGGTCCAGGTGTACTGCTCTGAACAGGAATATTTGGTTGCCTTGCCTTCGACTTCTTCACATTTCATTTCGCCTTCATGGCATTCTGCGCAGTATCCGACTCCTTGGATGGTTTCGCACTGTGCGCCGCCCTCGCAGGTCTTGATTTCACTCCATCGACTGTTGATGCACTGCTCATATTGGAGATGCGTGTCATCATCTGCGATGCAGCGGATGGCATTTTCCTGCGTGCATTCGGGATACATGCATTCTCCGATGCCGTTTTCATTCAAATCGCAGATGCGGTCAGTCTCGGTACAGTCGATTCGTGCGTTTTCCCCTGTTTCGATTTTGTGATCGTCCGTACAGAAGACGAGGGTTTCGCCATCGCAGAAATTGCCGCTGCATTCTTCGGCAACGCATCGGGCTTCATCGTCTGAAAACTTGACGCAGACCTTGCCGTCTTTCGTGCAGTCTGTGGCTGATGTCGGGGCTTCATTGCCGGTTTCAAGGCATTCATAAAGGAAATTTGTTTTGCCATTGCAATAGGTTCGGCCGATGGTGCAGGCATTGGAATGCGTCAGTTCGGCACATCGTTTGTTTTCAGACTGATAAACCAGCCCTTCACCGCACAAAACCGTGCCGCAGGAACTGGAATTGCGACAGCTCAGACGGGCACCGGCAATTTCCGTGGCGGGACACTCGGACTTGTCCCATGTCAGGTCGTCGTTACAGGTCCATAAAATGGCTCTTGTTCCGTCGTCATCACACCGCGTTTCGCCTTTTGAACATTCTCCGGTCTGACAAACTGCCGCGTTTCCTGATTCGATGCATTTTCCGTTGCAGGGCGAAGATACCCACTGCGAACCATTGCAGGTTTCAACAGAACCGTTGCTGCAGCGCGAGTTTCCTGCCGGACAGCCTTCGGACGTCTGGCAAAATGCTGTGCCGCCATTTTCAACACAAGTGCCTGAACATTCGACCTTGTTCCATTTGGCACCGTCACAGGTTTCCATGACGCCGCTGTTGCAGCGCGAAAGACCGGCTGTACAGGCGGTTGATGTCTGGCAGGTCGCCTGGCCGTTTGCTTCGACGCACGTTCCGGTGCACGGAACTGGTGTCCACTGATTGTTGCTGCATAATTCCAGAGCGGTATTGTTGCAGCGCGTCGCGCCGTTTACGCAGCTTCCGTCCGGAAGGGTGCTTTGCACGCAGGCGGCTTTGCCGGAGGCATCGGAACAGACGAGTGGTGATGTACACGGCGTGTCGCCCCACGTTCCCTGACCTGAGCAGCTCTGGAGCATTCCCGCTTCACAGCGCGTTTGGCCAAACACACAGTCTGTTTCATGACTTTTTTCGTTGTCATCGCTCTCGGAACAGCCGCAAATGAGTGCAAATGACGCCAATAAACACCATCGAAGTCTGTCTGACATTTGTTTTACCTCTTGATTATGAAAATTGCCCCCTCCGGGGCTTCCTGCTGTCCCTCTATAGCCTAAAGTGAAATAATTCAATGCATTTCCCCAACCATTTTATTGACTGTGGATTATGGACGGTCCGAATATAACGATATTCCATGACAGGTATTGAAGAGAGCCGGGGGGGGGGGCCGAGAAGGCAGGCGTCGGGGGGACGGCTGGCACCGCAGAGCCCAGTGAGCAAATGAAATGAACGAGTTGGAGAGCCGACAGGCTCGGGAAACGAAGTGCATTTCATATTGCGAACTGAGGAGGGACCCGGCGGGGAAGCATGGTTAGGCAGCCCCAAAAGGCTTATACCACCTAAAATATTGCGGATTCTTAAGGGCTCAGCCCTTAAGCGGAGTCTGGGGCAGAGCCCCAGAAAAATAAACAATAAATCAGACCTTTCTTAAAGGATATATTTGATGGTTGGGTTCATGGCTTTGCGGCATGCCGCTATATGCTTTACAATTGATTTGAACTTCGGATGGACCGATGTCTCTCGTTTGCCGGGCTGGATGAATGAACGGAAAAATTTTATATGCCGTCCTAATGATGGTGACGGCTTTTGCGGTCGTTTCCTGTGATGATACGGACACGATCTATATTAATAACCACTGCAGAGGCGGCAGATGCGCGGACATGCCCGTCGTCGATCCCGATGCCAGCGATTCCGAGGATGGAAATCATAATTCAACCGAACCGAATTCGGGCAATAATGGCGACGATGGGGATGAAAAAATAGAGGATCAGGAGCCGTCTCCCGATGACGGCGGTGAATCGATGCCCTGTGAGGGCAAGGATGACTGCGCGGAGGTTCCGGAAACTTGTGACATTTGTCAGACGGATTCGCGTAAATGTGATGGCAGCCGGGTTTACGTCTGCCGGAAAAATGCAAAAGGCTGTCTTGACTGGCAACTTGAGACGGACTGCAGCAGCTCCGGTGGTTGGTGCGACGACTCGTCCCGTCAGTGTGCGTTCTGTAGCGAAGTTTGCTCGCCGGGAGTGAAAAAATGCACGGATATGGGCGTGTCTGTCTGCACTCCGGATGGTCATGGATGTGCAGCATGGAAGCTGGAGACGCCCTGTGGCAGTGAAAAACACTGCGATGAAATGACGCTTTCCTGTGTTTCAGGCTGCGTCAGTGTGTGCGAGTATGGATATAAAAAATGTGAACAAAATCATATTCTTTCATGCCAAAAAACGGAAAATGGCTGCCTTTCTTGGGCGGTGCAGGAGACGTGCCGTGAGGGAATGGTTTGCGCAGGTGATCCGCCGGCTTGTGATGAGGTCTGCGGCGACGAATGCCAGCCGTTTTCCATCGTTATCCTGCCCGATACTCAGAATTATGCCGTGACTTCCACCGGAATACATAAAAAACAGACCCAGTGGATTGCCGACAACCGCGAACGTGAAAATATCAAATTTGTCATGCACATGGGGGACGTGAGCGACAACAACAGAAAAACACACTTTGAACGTGCTGTCGCCGCACAGAATGTACTCGTCAAGGCAGGCATTCCATTTTCTATTTCGACGGGAAATCACGATTATAAAGAAGGTGACAGCGGGGTCTCCTTCCTGTCCCGGGATCGATCCCTCTTTCCGCGCTATTTCAATGACGCCTATTTTCAGAACGGGTACGAGGATTCGTCCTGGTTTCACGGCTTTTATCATGGTGCCAATATGTATGCGACGTTCAGCGTCGGGCATCTCAAGTTTGCTGTCATTGCGCTTGAATTTTTTCCTCGAAAGGATTCGATGTGCTGGGCTGAACGCCTGATTTCAAATGAGCTTCGCGACCATTACGTCATTCTGACGACGCATGGCTATCTCACGAATGATGCCTCATCATCTTCATCGGGAAAGTATTCAAGCGGTTCAAACGGAGACATCCCGTTCGGCGCGATGGGAACTTATATCTGGTCCGAACTGGCCTCTCGCCACTCCAATATCATCATGGTTGCCTGCGGTCATGTCTCGGATTCCGAACATCGCGATCGCACTGGAAATACAGGAAACAAGGTGCATGAAACTCTCGTCGATTATCAGTCCGAAAAACCGTGCACGTCGGGAAGCTGCAGTTCGGCCTGTGGGGCCGTCGGGGATGCCGGCAACGGATGGATGCGGATTCTTCGCATTGAGCCCGTCAACTCTAAAAATCCCGACGGAACGCTCAAAAATAACGTCTCAGCCAGGACGTTTTCTGTCCTCGAAACATACGAAAATGGGCAAAAACTTTTCTGCTCGTCGATAAATGCTTCATCCGAACGCGATTATTACAGCAGCTCTCCGGCGAACAGTGATCACAATTATGAGTTTGCCTTCGATTTCACGACGCCGCTCGAATACCGCTATTCCAATGGCGGAAGTGATGCTTTTACAGGCCGAAACGTCAACCGTCTCGAGAATGATTCGACGGATGGAAACCAGTACAGGCCGGCACTTGCCGTCAACCGCGAAAGCGGCGGGTTTGTTTCGGTCTGGGAGGACGATGCCGACAAGTCGGGAGTGCATACCATTCAGGCACGGATATTCTGTGCGGGCGGATGTTCCGATATTGAACAGTTTTCTGTGGCTTCCGGCAGCATCAGTCAGCAAAATCCCGATGTCGCAATGGATGGAGAGGGGAACTTTGTCGTCGTCTGGCAGGATGCGTCCTCGGAAATCTTCATGCGGGGATTCGATGCGTCCGGAAGGGATCTCTTTTCTGCGCAAAAGGTCAGTCAGTCTGAGGGCGGCGTGAAGCGGAATCCGGCCGTTGCCGTGGCACCGGACGGAAGTTTCGTCGTCGCCTGGGAAGATGCCTCGCAAAACGCAGACAGGCCGCAGATCATGATGCGCGGTTTCCATCGGGATGCCTCCGAACGGTTCCCCGAACAGAATGTGTCAGAGGATGCGGACGGAAAGCGCGTCAGCCCTGATATCGCCTGTGATGCGGACGGATTTTTTGTCGTTACGTGGCAGGACGATTCCGACATGAATGACGTCTGGCAGATAAAAGCCAGGGGATTTCTTGCCGATGCCACGGTCCGCATTGCCGAGTTTGAGGTCAATACGGTCGGCGCCGGCCAGCAGATCAATCCTGCCATCGGGATGAACGAGAGCGGCCGGTTTTTTATCGCCTTCGAGGATGATAACGACGGCAATGGAAAGTATCTCATCATGGCTCGCGGCTTTGACAAGTCGGGCACTGAGATCCTTCACGATACGACGCTTTCCGCCTCCAATGAGGAGACGGCCGATCCGACGGTCTGTGTGGCCCGCGACGGAAAAGCCGTTTTCGGCTGGACGGCAAAGGCGCTCAATTCCGGGGATATTCAGAAGCGGATTGTGACCTCGAAGCTGAAAATTGAAGCGGAGTCGACGGTCAACACGTTCACTCCGGGGCCTCAGACAACGCCGGATGTGGCCTGCAGTGCGGACGGCAGATATGTCTTTGTCTATAGCGATGACAAGCCAAAGAGCGGCTGGACGAATATTCTGGCCAGAGGTTTCTGATAGGGCAGTGCTGTTTCGCGGGGCTCAACACGCACGGCAAAACGGGCTATCGCCTGGCGGCAATACGCCCTCTGGCGCGTTTCTATGTGCTCGGCACCTCACGCCGCCTTGCGCGCATACGAACCGCGCTCTTTGCTTTTGAATGCCCGTATGAAAAAAAAAGAAAAAAAAACTTGCACATGGAGGGTAAGACGCGTAAAAGGCCGCTCGTTCCAACGATGAACAAAATCATTTTGGAACAAATTGACAAAATGACTGAATTGAAGGGGTGGCCGAGTGGCTGAAGGCGCTCGCCTGCTAAGCGAGTATACGGGTTATTCCGTATCGAGGGTTCGAATCCCTCCCCCTTCGTTTATGCACCGGTAGCTCAACTGGATAGAGCAACGGCCTACGAAGCCGTAGGTTGGTGGTTCGAGCCCACTCCGGTGTACTTTTCAGTCATTGGGTCAATGAATGCACCGGTAGCTCAACTGGATAGAGCAACGGCCTACGAAGCCGTAGGTTGGTGGTTCGAGCCCACTCCGGTGTATTTTCGTGTGAAGGGCTTCAATGGCTTCCCTGGATAAGCACTATATGAATTTAGCGCTCAGGCTCGCTCAAGAGGCGTTCTCGCACGGAGAGGTTCCCGTCGGAGCCGTGCTTGTCGTCGAAGGCAGGCTGTGTGGATGGGGTTGCAACCGTCGTATGGACGGAAACAATATTCTCGGACATGCAGAACTTATTGCCCTCCAGACAGCATCGGAAACTTTGGGAAACTGGCGGTTGATGCGAAGTACGTTATATGTAACGCTTGAACCCTGCATTATGTGTACGGGCGCTCTGTTACAGTCTCGCGTCGATCGGGTCGTTTTCGGTTGTCGAGATCCAAAAGCTGGTGCGATGCGTTCGCTCTTTGCCCTCGGCGAAGATCCCAGGCTGAATCACCGGGTAAAAGTTGACGAAGGTTTGATGGCTGATGAGTCATCTCGCTTGCTTCGCAGCTTCTTTGAAAATCTGAGGACTGATAAAAAGTAGACGGAGGAATGGCCGAGTGGTCGAAGGCGCTTGACTCGAAATCAAGTATACGGCTTGCCGTATCATGGGTTCGAATCCCATTTCCTCCTTGCCTTTTTTGGAGAGGTGGCCGAGTGGTCGAAGGCGCACGATTGGAAATCGTGTATACCCCGAAAGGGTATCGTGGGTTCGAATCTCACCCTCTCCGTTTTGTTAAAAACAGCAGTCAGGTGATGTGACGCAGAGAAATGAATCCGCCAGGGTCGGAAGGCAGCAACGGTAAGTTTGGATGTGGGTACGTCACCTGAGTGCTGTTTTTTTTGTTCTTAAAATAATAATTACATTACCTAAAATATGGAGAGATGGCCGAGTGGCCGAAGGCGCACGATTGGAAATCGTGTATACCCCTAAAGGGTATCGTGGGTTCGAATCTCACTCTCTCCGCTTGAAAGACAGCAGTCAGGTGATGTGACGCAGAGAGATGAATCCGCCAGGGTCGGAAGGCAGCAACGGTAAGTTTGGATGTGGGTACGTCGCCTGAATGCTGTCTTTTTTTTGTTTTTCACATTTGTGATTTGGCTTCCCCCCCCCTCCGCCAGTGTTCAGAAAAAGGCTTTGTTTGTGGCTGGAACTGGCTTTCTGATGTATTGCGATTTGCTGGATGAGGTTTTGCGGGCTGTGTGGAGCTGTTTGTGTGTGTCGGAAAAAAAGCTGCGGCGCGTATCGGCTGTGGCCGATAGCAACGCAGGGCCGGCGTATTGCGTCAGCAGTAGCCGGCCCCCCAACCCGCTCCTATTCAAGAAGTCGGGCAAAAATTCATATGAAAACCGGCGGGTGATTCATTCCCAAAAACGCGAATATGTGATAGAATCAAAGTTTTGGGGGATTGATTGACATTTTTTTGCAGGAATATTTGGCGTGACAGAATTTGAAAATCGAATCAAGGAGCTCAGAGAGAGCATTTATCAGGGCAATGTCAGCGAAGGCGTGACAATGCTTGGAATGTGGCTTTTGGAGGAAATTGAGCCGGAGGAAAGAGCACTGGTTCTTCTCGAGCTGATCCTTCTCTCGCTTGTCTGCGGGGATTTGGAAGAGGCACAGACGCGCTGGGATGAATGCAGGGCACTCGACGTGACGGTGGATGAAACGCGTCAGAAAGCGTTTGAAGCGTTTTTCCTTCTGCTCTCGGGAAAGAAAAAACGGGGCCTTGCCATTTTCGAATCCTGCATACTGGAATGTCCGGATTCGTTTGAGCTGTATTTGCTGCGAGGCCTGGGGTATGCGCAGATGGAGCAGTATGACTATGCCCAGGCGGAGCTCGACCGTGCCAATGCGCTGTGTCCGAACAATGTCCTTGTGATGTCGACGATGGGGGATGTTTGTGTGGAGCTGGGACAGGTCAAGAGAGCGGTTTCGCTTCACGAAGCGGTGCTTGAGATGTGTCCGGATTTTCGCCGAAGCCTGATGAGTCTGGGCGTTCTGTATTTTGACATGGAGCGCCTTGAGGATGCATTTCGGCTTTTCCAGTGTCTCGTCGCGTATGATCCTTTGAACTGGTTTGCATGGACGTGTCTTGGCGATATCCGCTGCACCCAGGTTGGACGAACGTTTCAGGCGCTGTCCTGCTATAGCGCGGCGATCGTGGCTGGAACCGAAATCGGCCAGACATGGCTGAATCTTGCCCGTGGTCTTTTTGCGCTCGGACGCTATGAACAGGGGATCCGCGTTCTGCGCCAGTTTGACAGCGTGAAGGGGCATCATTGGGATCGGTCGGAGATGTTTTCGGTCCGTTATCTGGATTTGATCTGGGATGTCCTCAAAGATCCGACGATCTGGGCGAGTGCGTCGTTTCATGAGAGGATTTGCCGTCTGAACCTGGAGAAAGATGAGCTGAGCATGCGACTGTTTTCTGTTCTGGCGCTTCTCGGCACGTTTACGTATTCCGATGATATTCGTCAGATTTTTGTCAGTCACATGACGGGGTTTATCAATATCGCGCACTACATGATGGGGTGCGAGAACCGTGTGATACAGCCGGAAGAAGGGCTTTTGCTGTGTATTCTGGCAAGGATATATATCTGGAACGGGCTGATGTTTGAAGCGCGAGCCATTCTCGGGCTTCTCGAGCGATCCGATGAGCCCAGAATGCAGGATGTGACGCATCTTTTGTGGAATGAATATTACGAACACGGGATTGCAGAAAACGAATCGGGCATCCGAATCGGTGAGTTTCATGAGAGATTGATCAAGGATCCGATGTCGGAGCAGTGTTTCAATCAGCTGAAGATAGGGGCGCGGCTTTCCCGTGGCCAGATGGAAAAGTGGCGTGATGCATTGACAGATGCGATGCACTCGAATTGTGCGGAGCTATTGGATGCAGTCTGTGACTTTCCATGGAAAATGGCGGTGATTGAACTGGAAAAAAGCTGTTGTGAGAGTGCTGAAAAGGCTTCACGGAAAGTGCGGGAGTTTTTTGACGGTCTTCACGCATGGAGTGTGTGGAATCAGTCGGAACACGGTGCGGGTGAAGATTTCTGGGCGGGATATGGTTCGGGGTGTGACAAGAATGTTTTGTCGATACTTCGCCGCGTAACGTCTCAGGATACAACCAAAACAGATGTGATAACGGCGGAAGAGCTTGAAAAAAAGGAATGGCAGCGGATATTTGCAGCCGTTTCGGAGCGTCGCAAAGTCCTGAAAGAAGGAGTGCTCTCGGAGGCATTCAATGACAATGTGGTTCAGGTGTGTTCCGAAGCTGTGGAAGTGGCATTGAGCGGTTATGAGCCGCTTCCATTTTCACTGGATGGTTCGGCATTTAAGAAGCTTCTTTCGCTCAATCAGTCAGAGGTCAGGGAGCTGACGGAGGATACGGCGGCCGGTCTTTTTGAATCGATTGTATCGCGGTATGAATTTGATGGGGATCGTTCCAAAACAGTGTCAAGTGTGCCGAAAAGCAGGAAAACGAAGCCGCTGTTAAAGTTTTGGCAAAAGCTGCATGGCCGCAGTGCGTTTGAGGGAGCCCGGGATGTTCTCAATGAGAAAGAGAAATTGCTTTCAGAACGCGTGTTTGGTGCAAAATGGGTTGAACCGATTCTGGGAATGACGGGGGCGGGGAATGAAAAAGCATTTTTGCTTCCGAAGTCAGAGTTTGTTTCAAAGAGGCTGCTTTTTGAAAAGATATCGGTGCCGTCATTTCCTCGAAGTGCGGCGTGTCTGAGCCAGACTGTGTGTGCAAATCTGATAACGCGGACGGTTCTGGTTGAACAGTTTTTCAACCGTGCGGCCAGTGCGATATTGTCGTGGCAGTTGTCGCGAAATCGCGAGGAATTGAAAATATTTTTTGAGGATCCGGGCTATCGTTTTCATAAGTTTTCGTCCTTTGGGCGGTCCGGCAGGACGTTTCATTTTGAGGTTCAGAATGTGACGGTGTCCCGGAATTTGGGTCGTCATGAGACGGCGCTGAACTCGGATCGTGAGCAGGCAGAGGGCCGAAAGAAAAATCCGGGAAGTCAGAAGCGCAAACATCATCGCGATCCGATGGTGATTCATGAACTTTCAGAGATGGAAGAGTCTCTGATATCGGCCGAACGATGGCGCAGTCATCATTCGCCGGAGGTCATCAGTGCCTCGAATGAGCTGGGGTACTGCGATCATCCGTTTATGAAACAAATCTGGACATGGGCAGAGGTTCATGCCGATTCGATTTGGAAAGAGGTTTCCGGGATAGAGGATACAATCCGCCACATGGGAAATGGCGGCAGTTATGTAGCGATATGGCAGGTTCATGAGCTTTTGAAGCGATATCCGTATTTGTCGCGTCTGTATCTGCTGTTAGGCAAGCTGTATGTGATGCAGGATGCCCCGGAACGGGCACTGAGTGCAATTCAGTCGGGCCTTGTTTGGGAAGAGAAGCTTTATTCGCAGACAGGGTGGCGTCCATTGCATGAAGAAAATGGCCATGAGAGCGCGCTTGAACCCGTGATGGCGATGACGGAATTTGAAGAGGAAATGAGCGTCCTGTGGAGTGAACGGTTCGTGTTTCAGCCCCGGGATGAAGCGATGTATCATTATGGCGCGATGGACAGCGGTTTTGGGCTTCGAGAACGGTATCCTGTGAAGTTGGCCGGTTTGATTCGCCGCGTAGTGATGAGCGATCATGGCGGTGGTTTTGAGTTTTACAGCCTGTTTAAGAAATATCTTCAGACGGAGAGTTCGCTTCGGGATGCGTATTTTTCGGCATTATGTGAGCCGGGAATAAATAGTTTGAGAGATTATTTGAGACGCGTGGTTATCGAAATGGTGAATCCGGAGAGTTTTCCACTCAGGCGCGAACTAGCGGAGATGCTTATAGAGCTGTATCCGCAGGAGAATCCGGGAGGACTTGGCCGATTTTACAGTGACAATCTCCAGCCTGCGAATGCTCTTCAGTATGCAGCTTATGCGCATTTTTCGGAGAATGTGAACGAGGATTACGATGACTGTTCGCAGTCATCGGTGACCTTGGGATGTATCCTGTATGATTTGGGCTTTATGGAAGAGTCCATGCGCTATCTGGAACGGGCGGTAAAGGTTCGCAACCCATCGCCCATGGCGTATTTGACGAGGGGATGTGCACTGATCGAAATGCGCATGTTTGATGAGGCAATAGCCTGTCTAAAAGAAGGGCAGAAACTGGATCCGATGTCGGACAGATTCTACTATAATCTTTCGCTTGCGTATGTTGAGCAGGGGCGTCTTGATGATGCCGAAGCGGCAATCAAATCGGGGATATCACTTTCCAAATATCCTGTGGATTTGAATTTGCAGCTGATGCGGGTGTATGTAAAGAAAGACTTGTTCGTGGATGCACTGGCACTGGCGCGTTATGTAGCCTCAGAAGATCCGGAGATGTTTATGAATGCGCTGAGATTTTCAGAATTTGACGAATTCCGGAAGCTTCGTGCGGTTGAGCAGCTGATGGAAGAGTGCGGTGGAATGAAGGAATGATATGACGGGAAAGAAGCGAACAACAATCGTATTCATGATTTTGGCGGTATGTGCATTTATCCTGTCTCACATCTGTGTAGGTCAGACAGAACTGAAAGTGCCGAAAAGTATGGGGGACAAGGAATACAGCGTTCTGCCTAACGAAAATGCGCTTGTGTGGATGAGCCTTGGGCAGCAGGAGTTTTTGGCGGATTTGATCTGGATTCGGGCTCTTCAATATAATAATTTGAAGAATGAAGCGCATTTGGCGGAAAATTTTGCAGATGCCATTATACGATTGGATCCGCAGTTCAAGGCGGTCTATCGTTGGGCAGCCGTAAGTGCTGTATTTTCAGAAAATATATCGGAAAAGAGTGTCATCATGTCAAATCATTATTTGAGTCTTGGCGCCAAACAGTTTCCGACGGATCCGTATTATGATTATACGATAGCGATAAATAATATATCGTATTATCCAAAGACGACGCCAGAAAAAGACGCAGAGCTAAGGACAGAGGCAATAAGTCATTTGCAGATAGCGATGCAGAAACCGGGAGCCGACACCAGTATATCGATGCTGATATCAGGTCTTTTGAATGATGATGATGTGAGTGCGAAGATAAAGTTTTTGCAGCAGGCGGTATTGACAGAGGAGAATCCGGAAACCAAAAGGCATCTTCAGACACGTCTGATATTATTATCTGAGCAGTCGGATTCATCCGGGCTGATTGTATTTTCCAAGCGCGATCAATGGCATAGAGAGCATCATGAATATTTGCCGATTATGCTTGATTTTATGGTAAGTGAGCAGTGAAGCGACGGGAGATCCGGCGTTGCAACTCAGCCACTATTAATTCACCAATCTACTAAATATGGGCAGAACTCGGAAAAACAACGGATTGTTTCGCAATGTTTAGGCAGAAGTTGACGAGAGCCGGGGGGCCAAGGGTTTTCGTCATCCAGTGAATGGCGAAAACCACCTTATATTCCTCCTCGCCATAATGGAGAGGGGGAACGTCACGTAGTGACAAAGGGGGGAGGAACTGGCTCGGGAAACGAAGTTTATTTCATTTTGCGAACTGAGGAATCGGGGCAGAGCTCCGATTGAGTTGTAACCGATTTGGCGTGAATATTGGCGATATTGACACGAAAATGGCAATGATGTAGGTTATAAAGGGGTTTTTTGTGTTTAGGAGGTTTAGAATGCGCAATCGGTTATTCAATTCAGGCATGACTCTTGTGGAATTGATGTGTGTCGTGGGCATCATAGGAATATTGGCAGCAATTGGAGCCAATTACATTATGGGACGACAATCAATTCAGGCACAGAAAGATTTTAATAATGACATTCAGGCACTATTCCAGTTGCAACGCTCTCGCGCGGCTTCAATGAATGTGGCAACATATGTTCGTCTTGTTAAAAACGGATCAAAAATAACAAGTGTTGAGCCAAGAATCGGAGATGTTTCAATCTGCTCAGGAACATTGACCCTGGAGCTTCCAATTAGATATACAGCGGATTCAGTTAATGTCGCGATAGATTTGCAAGGTACGTCAAGACGTGCATTGGATTCGGTAGATTCACATAAATATATTTCAAATTCCAGCACGGATGGACTTCTCAATGTGACAGTCGATGTTTTCTCTCAGGGGATTACAGCCTCTCATCAAATCGGTATTATTTCAGGCAGTGGATTGGATGCACCCAATCTCACAACAATATGTTTTCAGCCGAATGGTCAGGCTGTCTTTTTTGATGGAGAAAACCGCATTCAAAATGGCAGTATCGCAAGATTTAAGATTTGTACAAGTGACGGCGGCGCTGATGCAAAAGGCTTTCAGGTTGAAGTCACCAGCGTTGGCATGATTCGTCAAATCGATAGCGGATCGTGCTGATATTTCTCTTTTTGCAGATCCTTTTTCCCGGCTCCTCATAAGCCGGGAATTTTTTTTCTGGTTTGCGTAAAAATTATCAAGCCGTAGTTAATAGATTGAAAAAAAGTTGAGCTTATTCATGCGTTTGGGTTTTGACCATATTGTTTCAGGATTTAGAGTTGTCTTGCTGTGCGGCATTCTGGCAAGCCTTTCGCCCTTGAATGGCTTTGCTCAAAGTTCTGAATTAACCAGTCATGACAATCATGCGCTGTTGTACGCTCATCAACTCGGGTTTTCATCAGGCGGAACGCCGACTGTTCGCATGCGCATTTCGGATGGCATGGATAAGATAAGATTTATGCCGAAGGCCGATTTTAATGTCATGTCTTCCTGGCCGGGTGGATGTACGATTCGATTGAAAGGAAATCGCGTTTACGAAATCAGTGTTCGTCATGGAAAACCAGGCAGTTATCAGTATGGTGTTGTGCTAAAACGCAGTGAAAATGTCACGAATTTGGATGAATTGAAAGCCGGCTGTGAGCATGAAGCCATTCCTGTTGAAGTCGTTCCAGTGGGAAGTGTTTTTGCGCTCAAAGGGCATGTTTTTGATAGTCGTGACAACCTTCTCATGAGCCAGCGAGTTTCCTCTCGAACCGCTGCTGAAAAACTGCTTGCGACATTTCAGGAGAAATTTTTGCTGGATGAGCCTGAAATATATAGTGAACTGCTGACATATCCAACCGCCGAGATAACGATTTCCGATGAAGATGGCAACGTTCAGATTGTTCATCAAAATGTATTATGGATAAATCTACCGAATGCCGGTGCCCGGTTTTATGATATTGAGGATGAAGCAGGGCATAAAACACATATCGATTTGAACGAACAGATAATTATCACGCCCGACAAATCAGGTCGGCTTGCTCTTGTTCAGTCGGCGGATGTTGAAACCATATTGAGAGGTATCGTTCCGGCCGAAATGTTTGCAAGTGCTCCTGAAGCCGCATTGATGGCACAGACAATTGCAGCACGAACAACGTTGATAGCGCAGGTCGGAGCACGTCATCAGGCCGATCCGTTTCATTTGTGCAACCGCCAGCATTGTCAGGTCTATAAGGGGCTTTCCGGCGCAGATTCAAGGACAGATAAGGCGATAGAAAAGACAAAAGGTATCATACTGTTTTCCGAGGGGCGGCTGGTCCAGAGTTATTACAGTGCCCATTGCGGCGGCGTATCGGCAGGGCGTCATGAAACCTGGGGCCTTTCTGAAAAGAGCTATCTCGTTTCACAGGTCGATGCCAAAGGTGAAGGCAGACATGGCTTCACCAATGAAGAAGAATTTATGAAATGGTGGCAGTCTGAACCGTCGGGATATTGTGGTCATGCGCCGAAAGGGCACAAGGATTTTGCCTCGACGAGTCATGCGAGGTGGTCGATTCGCCAGACGGCATCTTATATCGAGAAAAATCTCAAGAAAGCCGGCATATTGGTTGGGAAGTTGGAAAAAATCGAGATACTTGAACGCGGTGAGAGCTATCGGGTGACAAAGATTAGGGTGAGTGGCAAGGAGGGAAGCCGCGAAATCGAGCATGAGCTTGAAATAAGGAAGGCTTTGGGCGGTCTCAAGAGTGCTCTGTTTGTAATGGTGCCGGAAACAAGCGGTGATCAGCTCTCTGCCGTGACATTTTATGGCGCGGGTTTCGGACATGGTGTGGGGATGTGTCAGACGGGAGCAATCGGGATGGCGCAGGGCGGCTTGAACTATGAAGCCATATTGAAGCACTATTTCCCAGGTGCGACGATCGAAAAGATATGGTGAAAACAGGGCGTATGCCAATAGCCCTGTTGGCGACGCGTATGAAATAGCGTCGCACGCGTCGGCCGTATCCGCGAAAGCGGATAGGCGGCGGCATAAACAAAAAAGCCCGATTCCATGATAGAACCGGGCTCAAGATTAAAAGGCTTCTGAATTATTCAGCGTCTTTTTTGTCGTCATCTTTTTTGTCGTCATCTTTTTTGTCGCATTTGCAATCTTTGCATTTGCCATCGCATTTGCATTCTTTGCAGGCGCATTCATCTTTTTCAAAGACGAATCTGTAGAGGATACCGGCAATGACGGCACCGAGGATCGGAGCAACCCAGAAGAGCCAGAGCTGTGTCAGGGGTTCACCGCCGACGAAAATAGCCATGGCCGTTGAGCGAGCAGGGTTGACGGAGGTGTTGGTGACAGGAATGCTGATGAGGTGGATGAGTGTGAGGCAAAGCCCGATGGCGACAGGGCCGAGACCAGCAGGAGCGCGGCGATCGGTGGCACCAATGATGACGAAGAGGAAAATACCGGTGAGGATGGCTTCAACAGCGAAAGCAGCGCCCATGCCGAAAGCAGCACCGCCGAAGCGGGCAGCACCGTCAGTTGACCAACCGTTTGTTGCGAACGTGCCGGCGAGGACGTCACCTTGGGGTGCAGGATTGACGCTGTAGAAGATTTTGAAGAGGATGAAAGCGGCCAGTGCGCCGCCGATGCACTGTGCAACGATGTAAGCGACTGTTGCAGCCGGGCCGTCTTTAAAACGACCGGAAGCGACGAGACCAAGTGTGACAGCCGGATTGAGATGGCAGCCGGAGATGTGGCCAATGGCAAAAGCCATTGTCAAAACGGTCAAACCAAATGCAAGAGACACACCGACATAACCGATACCGGTATTGGGAACGCCACAAGCAAAGAGGGCAGCACCGCAGCCACCGAATACCAGCCAGAATGTACCGATTAATTCGGCAATCGATTTTTTAACAAGACTCATATAATCTCCTTTAATAAAGGCCCTTACGGGCAAAAACTGACGAGCCTTAATCAGACTCAAGTGGGGTATGATAGCAGATTTTGAGTGCTGAAACGATACGGATTTTTGGAAATGATATCGGCATTACACTTTTGTATCAGATATGATAATGTAAGATGGTTTGCCATGCCTGAGAGACGTGGCAAATTGTGATTCGTCGTTTTCCACATTAATATAAGGATGGATTTATGGCAGGAGCCAATATTCTCGTCGTTGATGATGAAAAGAATATTTGTCGTACCATCAGCATGGTCTTGATGGGAGAAGATTATGAAGTTGATACGGCATCGAGTGCAGAAGAAGGTCTGGAGCTTCTTTCGGATCATACCTATGATGTCCTTCTTCTCGATGTTCAGATGACGGGGATGTCAGGCCTTGAGATGCTTGAACGCGTTCATCAGATGGACAATATTCCGGAAGTTATCATGATGAGTGGTCATGCCATGTTGACGGATGCCGTGACGGCAACCCAGCTGGGAGCTTTTGATTTTCTGGAAAAGCCGCTCGATCGTGAACGTCTTCTCGTGTCCGTGAGAAATGCCAGTGAACGCCATTTTTTGACGCAGAAAGTTGAAAGTCTTCAGTCATCGGATGCCCGATATTGTGGCATGATCGGGGAAACACCGGCCATGCAGAAGGTTCGTAAGGCAGTTTCCGTCGTTGCTCCAACAAAAGGAAAAGTATTGATTCTCGGCGAGTCTGGCGTCGGGAAGGATCTTGTGGCGCGTTCTATCCATGCCCTGAGTGATCGAGCAAAACGTTCCTTTGTCAAAGTTAATTGCTCGGCCATTCCTTCCGAACTCATTGAAAGTGAACTCTTTGGTCATGAAAAAGGTTCATTCACTGGGGCCGGCAGCAGCAAACGCGGTCTCTTTGAAATGGCGGATGGCGGAACGATATTCCTCGATGAAATCGGCGATATGTCCCTTGCTGCTCAGGCAAAAGTCCTTCGCGTACTTCAGAATGGCGAGTTTACCCGTGTTGGCGGAGAGAAACTTTCTTTTGTCGATGTTCGCGTCATTGCGGCAACAAATAAAGACCTCAAAAAAGCCGTCGCCGAGGGCACTTTCAGAGAAGATTTGTATTTCCGTCTGAATGTCGTTCCCATTGAAGTACCTCCACTTCGCGAACGACTCGATGACGTTCCTTTGCTCGCCAATGCCTTTCTCGCTCAAATCGGTGAAGAATATGGCCGCCCCGTATTAAAAGTCAGTGAACGGGCCATGGACGTTTTACGTCAGTATCCTTTCCCCGGTAATATCCGCGAACTTCATAATCTTTGTGAACGTTTCGTGATTATGTGTCAGGATATTGTGACCGTTGCCGATTTGCCCGAAGATATTTTGGAAACAGTAGAGTCTCAGTCACCGGAAAAGAGCCGTCACGTTCTCGATGTCATTGAACCTGTCAAAGTCGATGCAGATGCCGGGACGGAGTCAGTGCAGGCGGCAGAAGACGATTATCTCAAACGACTTGCCTCAATCAAACCCGGTACCGTTTCTCTTCGAGAGTTCAGAGCCATGGCGGAACATGCCTTCATCAAGGCAACACTAAAAATCACCGGTCAAAGTGTTTCCAAAGCCGCAGACATGCTCGGCATAGAGCGAACCAATCTCCATAAAAAGATTAAAAAATATGAGTCTCCCAATGCCACATTGGATGATGACGATTAATAAAAAACCGGCAGAAATGCCGGTTTTTTTGTGTCCTGTTGATTTATGAAAATATCGACTATTCTTCTTCCTGAACCTTGTTCTCAACGAGCTTTTCCGTACTCTGAACGCCAGTCAGTTTCTGCAGCTTGACCAGGGCAACTCGATAATCGTGAAGGGCTTGAAGGTACATCGCTCTCTGTTCAATATATGTTGTAAGGGATGTAATCAGGTCGTTGACTTTTCCTTCTCCGGCCTCGTAATTTAACAGCTCCTGCGTCAGAAAACGTTTTGCGGAACGCCGTGATTTATATGTAATTTGTATATTTTTATAGCAGTTGCTCGTGTTGTCATATTGCTCAGAGACTTGCAGATCGATGCCTGCAATCGCAAGTTCTTTCTGAGAACTGGTTCGCAGTGCCTTTGCATCGGCCTGTCGGACTTTAAACACCTGACGAACCGGATCGACATTCCATTTGAGCATAAAGCCTAATCCGAAACCGCGTCCGTTGTACGAGTTTTTGATATAGAAGTTATCTGATGTGTACTCAGGAACTGCATTGCTGAATTTGTAATACAGTTCGCCGGTGAGAACGAGATCCGGCCACCAGTTCAGCCATTGAATTTTAGCTTCAAGTTTTGAGGCATCTTCGGCTTGTTCGAGGAGTTTGATATCGGTTCGATTCATGTGGGCCAGTTCCATGATTTCGTCAAGAGACTTGAGACTTGGAACCGTATTGTCGAAATTCATTTCCTCGACTTTTATCGGAAGACTCAGTTTAGTGTGAACACTCAGAGCTCTTTCTGCATAATCCCGTTTGGCATTGAGTTCGTTTCGAAGACGGTTGAGATTTGCGACGGCAATATCGATTCTGTACTGATCGGTCTCTTTGACGGAAGGATTTTCGTTCGCCATGAGATTGTCATACTCTTTTTGAATGCGTTCGACATAACCGTCAGCTTCTTTCAGAACATCGGCAGAAGCATTGGCAAGCTGCAGGCCGATATAGGCTCTGGAAACGTCGTATTCGACGTTTAAAATTTCGTTTTCGGCGCGCAGTTTCTCGACTTTGAGACCGATTTTTGCGAGTTCGTGTGTGTGATAGACTTTTGTCGAGGTAAAGAGAGGCAGCCAGAAGTCGAGATAATTTTTGGTTGTAAATCCCCAGGAATCAGTGAAATGATCCCAGACATCGTCTTCCGATTCATTGATATCGTTTGTTTTAGGCATGGGACCAAACTGTGATTTGAGTTCAAATTTAGGCGTCCAGTAGTATTTAGCTTCAGAGAGCTGGGCTTCGGCGCCTTCAATCGCATAATTCTGTGCCTGAATCTGAGGACTGTTTTTTCTGGCCAGTTCACAGGCATCATCGAGTGAAATCACCGACTGAGCCGAAGCTGTTGCACAGAAAAAAATAAATAAAAATAATGAAATAAGGGATGAAAGCGAAAAAATATGAAGAGATTTCATGAACAGACAAAGAAGGAATAAGTTTCAAATCACGAAGGGGTTGAAACAACTCAAACCGATGTATTTAGCGGCTGTTGTGATACCGCAAGTGCCGGACTTCGATATGAAACAGAGAAAAAATTAAGCTTTTGTTTTGGGGAACATGGAGACTTTTTCGATATTAGCTTTGTGGAGACGGTGCATGACACCGACGATGAAGCCGAATTTGGCTTCAGGTTCGGCATCGACAATGATGCCGCCTTCTTTGGCTTCTTCGTTGTCTCGAACTGCACTTTCAATGGCATCCAGGCAGGTCTGCCATGATTTCTTGTCGGCATCATTTTTATGAGCAGAGCAGTCTGCCACGACTTTGTCTTCAAAAGACACGACCAGGGAAGATGTGACTTTGAGTGTCAAAGTACGCGCTTTGTCAGCAGAAGCGCCGGAGTTGTCAAGCGAAGGCAGGTTGAGAGCCACGAGTCTTTGTTGATTATCGCGGTCTTCCTGCAATTCCTTTTTTGCCCTTTCTTTTTCCATGACGGGGGCTGCCACCATAAAGATGATGAGCAGAACGAGCATGACATCGACAAGGGGCGTAATATTGATATCAGCCATTACGCCAGAGGCTGCCTGCATTCCCATGAAACCGACTCCTGTTGAGTGAACTGCATTCAGTCCGAAAACGGAGGCTATAAATACATGGATATGGCCATGAATGGCACAAAAAAAAGCCGGTATTTATCATTTCGACAAATTCCGGCTCAAGAAAAGTCGCTCTGTTAGGAGAGATTATTCTTTGTTGCTGAACGCATAGAATTTACCATCGATGGACAGATCGCTGGTGCCCTGGATGGCGACTTTCCAATCGCAGCGCAGATCGGAGTTGCCGGTTGAACCCCATTTGTACATATCCTGGCCAAAGAAAGCGATTTTACCGGTCGATTCACTGAACTGAACTTTGCAGTCGGTGGCTTCGAAGGTAATTTTGTCACTGCTGACGGAGAGTTTGTCGAGCTGAGAATCGACGAGGTTGTCAAGAGCGTTCTTTGCCATTGTGCAAGCGCCGGCGACTGTGGTTGGGTTGAGCAGGAGTGAAAGAATGCCGGCGCCGCCGGGAAGTTCTCCGTCACCGCCTGCAAGTCTTTCTGAAATGAGGCTGGCACCGGCTGTACCGATGGCATCGCAACCGAATTTACCCTCAATCTTCTTATCTTCGTGAGTGTTGTTGTAGAGGTTCACGAGGCCAAGGCCGATGTAATACATGAGAAGATCGCCGATGCTGCTGAGCGAGACGCCGCCTTCGGGACTCGTGATGGCCGGAAGAATTTGAATGAGTGCTGCGTAAATGAGCTTGCCATAGGCAAGGGTGAGATTGTGTCTGGCAATATCAACGGTTCCGGAGTTATCGGCAATTTCAGAGAATGTTGCATCAAATGAACCAGTGACAGACTTCGAATCGAGAGAAGATATGTCGACGATGCAGATTTTTTTGCCATCGACATCTGTGAACCCGGAGTCTTTGCCGATAAGGCATTTTTCGAACGTGCCGTTGTGATAAAGCATTGAGGCATAGTTATGGAGATTGCCCGAACTCATGCGATTTTCATCGAGCTTCTCATTAACCATATTGAAATTGCCGTACATCGTGAAGTTTGTGGCAAATTCGTTGGCGATCTGAACGCCGCCTTTGGCATCATTCCACCACTTGATATTGCCGGTAAGCTGTTTGAGGTAGTCTTCAATGATGGTTGTAACGCCAAAAGTTTTGAGAAGGTTGCCGATTTGGTCGGTGCCGGCGGCTGCGATCATCGGGCCGATGACAGGAATTTTTTCCAGGATGGTTTGAATCCATTCGGCACCGGTGATGAGAGGCAGAACCTGGTCGACGAGGATAAGCGGAAGTTGTTTTTCAGGATCGCTCAGGAAGTCGAGTACGAATTCGATCCAGTCGCCGGCCTGCATGTCGGTGAATTTGACGGCACCGGATTCTGGTTTGGATGCATGCGGAAGGAGAGAAAGTGCGTTGAAGGAGCTTACAAGTGTAAAGGTGCCGTCGAACGTATTTTCAATCGGTTCAATGGTCTGGCACTCGGGAAGTGTCGGATCCGCTTCACAGGGATCGACAGGCTTGCAGCCTTCGGCATCGGGGTTGGCTTCGCATGGATCAACCGGCTTGTCTTCGGGAACTTCGATGAGAGAAATCGTGACATTGGTGTTGTCTTTGTTCATCGAATCGACACAGCCATAGGCACCCCATTTGCCGTTTTCCATCACGCGGCCAAAGACGGCGTAGTTGATCGTGCCTGCTTCAGCAAATGTAAAATTGAAATTGGTGTCGGCAAGGGCTGTTGACATGAACGATTTGGAGTTCTGATATTTGCTGTCCGTAACCGTAATGGCACCAATCGTTTCGGAAGAAGCCGTGGCGGGAACGATGCTGGAGCACGTTTTTCCCGTCATTACGAGAACTTCACCCATCTGATATGTGTGTTCGCCGCTATACGCCATCTTAACATTGTAATTGATGTTTGTAACTTCAGGAACAACGATAGGATCAACGGCTTCTTCTGTGACGGTAATGTTGAAAGTCGCAGGATTCGCCACATTGTATTCGGCTGATGCCGTAAACATGATGCTGCCTGCTCCTGCCGCGCTTCCTGCTTTGATATGAATCGTTGCGAAACCCATATTGTCGGTCACAACCGCCGCTGTCGTGGCACCGTCCATCATCGTGAACGCATTGCCGATTTGGGTTGCAGTCAGACTCGCGCTGCTTACACTGCTCGCTTCAAGATTGGTGTCCAGTGAAGACATGTAAACCGTGACAATGCCATCCTGATTCGGTTTCAGATCGAGTTTGCACGTCGCCGGTGACGCACATGTTAAAAAGTAGGAGGCTTCCGGTTTTTCAATAAATTTCTTGCTGCTATTGCCGGAGTCATCTCCGCATGCCGTCGTAAGTGCTGCTGCTCCAAGTGCGAGCGCAAATAACCATGTTTTTTTCATAGCTTAAACCTTATTTCAGGGCATGTTCCTCTGAAAACTTACGCCATTTTCGGGAACATGACGATTCCGAGAGTCTTGAACGCTTCCCTCAAGTTTATATTCATTTGGAAAAGCCGAAGCATCTTAGTGCTTTTGGAAAGAAATGCTAGAAAAACTGCAAAAAATATTCAAAAAATCGCGCCATCTCTCAAACTGAATTGTTTTCAATTCAATTTAATATCGAGGTTCCGGCACTTGATTTTTGATCGTCGTGCGCCGCCCTATGGCTTCGCCATACGGTCGGCCCGGTGCGCCTATTTTTGTGAATACGGCGCACCAGACTTTTAGAGTCTGGCCAGCTCGGCTTTATGACGAAATAATCTGACAAAATCAACACGCTAAGTTACAAAATGTAACTCGCTTGTATCATCTGTTCTGACTGCTAATTGATTATTTCCGCACAGCTCTCGATCTGCGTTCTGTCCATGTTGTTGTTCTCTTCACACTCGATCGTCGTCTTTCCCCCCTTGCCGTCATCATTTGCGACGAGAATGATTTCACCCTCAATGACTTCCGGAATGTCACAGGTGACGTGAAGACAGTCTCCGACCGGTACATTTGCCGGCGTATATGACGTGCACAAATGCGTTCTCGTTTCCCTGCCTTCGCCATCTGTCTTTATCTGATAAAAGGAGGCTGGCATGAGGGAGGCAACCATTTTCGTGCCCCGGTTGCAGATTTCTGCGCCGAGAACGACGTGATCTCCGGTTTTGGCACAGACATTCCCGACAAATCGTCCCGTGATGTCCGGTGCTCGGTTCGCTTCCAGTGTTCCCTGCGAATTTTGCCTGTAATTGTTGAGCTTCGGATCGAGGAAGTTCATCTTCCAGTCACTCGTTTTCGGGATTGAACCGTCGTCGTTCACATTGGTCACGGAATACGCGTGCTGGTTCCAGATCGACCGGGCTGAGGCCCAGCGATCAAGCCTGTCTCGAAGAACTCGGAAGCCCGTTCTCGTCATGCCTTTCGGGTGAGAGGCACGGCAGACCTTGCCGTCGACCGACTTTTGCGGCGCAAGTGGCTCGGTGCATACATATTGATTGAGCGAATTTTCTTTCGCATCATACTTGAGGTTGCATTCGCTGTCGTCTTTGCAGCGGCAATACCCGTCGACACACGTTCTGGAATAACAGTCCCCGTCTTCACTGCAGCGAATGCCGTGATGAATTGGATCAACAACAGCGCATGTTACGGGATTACTAATTTTATCCGAGCCTATGACGATTTCGGCACTCATGTCACCATCGACATCGGCAATAATCGGATTTTCGTATGCCGTGTACGAGGAACGGAAACTGGAAAACAGAACGTCACCTGTGGCACCGTCATATATTCGGGTATAGCATTCGTCGGCATAGACGACTTCCATGCGTCCATCACTGTCGAAATCGAAGGTGCTTGAGCCTGTCGCTCCGGAAGAAACATCCTGTGATTTGCTCGTCCAGAGTGTATTGGCGGCTTCACATGTATCTGATTTCTCTTTACATCTTGGATCGAAAACACTGTATGTATCTTTGCTTGCAACCCCAATTTCCGGCAAGCCGTCGCCATCAAAGTCACCAATATTTGGGGGACCACCACTGGTAATGTTTGATTTCGGAAGCCCGACTTTCATGAGAAGAGTGCCTGCCAGACTATATATTCTCACATCCTGAAGTGTGTCTTGATTAATGGCTACGATTTCCGCAATTCCATCAAGTGTATCAAAATCAAAGGTGCCGTCTGATTTGGGTTTGCCAAAATCGGCATAAGCATAAAGACTGGGGGCTGTCGAATAGGTTGTAATGACTTGTTCCCAGGCACTTTTTCCCATGTTCCAGCGCCAGAGTTTGGTATCACAAAATTCGATTTGGCCGTCGTTATCGAAATCGGCAAGAATGGGGATGGATCCAAAAAAAGGAGAGCCTTTGTCTGGGGTGCCGGTATCCAAAGACCCAATGTTTACGGTTGTGATGATATTTCCGTTCTGGCCGTTAAATACGGTTCCCCGCAACATGATTTCAGGTAAACCATCATTGTTGATGTCGTGAATGCTTGGTCCGCCAAGATCTTCAAATACGATATTCTGTGAATTGGGGCTTATCCAGTCAAAGACGTATTTTTTTCTTCATCATTCCAACGAAATGTTTCAATGTTGCCATCGATGAGCGGTACGACGAGTTCTATTTTTCCATCATTATCGAGATCTGCGGCAGCAAGAGTTGTGTTTGCTATTAAATTGTTTACGGGAATGCTCTGAAGAAGCTCACAAGTTTCTCCATTGAAGATGCGAAGAACAATTGCATTTCTGTCAACAAATCCGGAAAAAGTCAACATGACGAGTTCTGTTGCATTTCCCGAATCAAACGGAAGATCGACGGCGAGAATAGTGCTCATAACCTGGTCTGAATCCGGCTTCACCCCATCCGACGGATTTCCCAGCCACTCACATTGGACGTCTGCTTCAAACAGTCCCGGAACTCGCTTGTACATGCAGGCTGTGTTCTGTGTTTTTCGAGGGCCTATGCCATATTGAACGCAAACGTTCTGATTTTGACAGCTTTCCTCAGTGCAGCAGTAACTGTCGGCATTGCAGTCACCGTCTGATGTGCAGGTGCCGCGATCAATGATGCACATTCCCTTGGAATCATAGGTAAAACATCGATATGAGATGGGACAAAGGTGAAATTCGTCACACGATTCGTCTTCGTTGACGGTTTGTGTACAGTGTTCGTTCTGACAGACGAGACCGGATGCACAAAGATAATAGTCACTGCACGCTTCACCAACTGGCTGGTCTGCAATTACGCA
This sequence comes from Myxococcota bacterium, assembly GCA_045599245.1. GTDB lineage: Bacteria > Myxococcota_A > Bradymonadia > UBA4248 > UBA4248 > UBA4248. The sequence goes on along the minus strand of JAZRVP010000264.1, from coordinate 4,203 downwards.
GTCACCACGACAAACGGCTGGTTCAAGACATTCGAGGTCTTCGTCACAGGCTTCGCCAACGCTTTTTTTAGAAACACATGTCTTTTCACTGCTGCAGTATGATGTTTCGGGACAGGGGGTGTTTTCTGAACATTCTTCCTCATCTTTAACATTCTTTTGCACACACTGATGGTTTTCATTGCACATCTGGGGTGTGTCGCAGTCTGAATCGTTTTGGCAGTCATCCGTTTTAATGGGCTGTGATGGAATGCATCGGCCTTTTTCGCATATTTTGTCGTCGTTGCACTGACTGTTTTCGATGCATTCGGGGACGTTGCATTTGGCTTCGACGCAGATTTTGTCATCTTTGCAGTCTGAATCATTGGCACAGGTGTTTTGGCACACGGTGTCATCGTCTGCACAGTCGGGTTCGGTGACTGAATCGTTTTTGCAAGTGCCGTTTTCGCATTGTCCGGTTTTGCAAATCGAATTTTCAATGGTGCAGTCGCCGCCTGGTTCGAGGACGAGGATGCATTGTTTGTTTTGGCAGATGCGTCCATTCGTGCAGTCAGTATCGGCCTGACATACCCAATCTTTTGATGAGGTTTTCTGGTCTGGTGATGAACCGTCATCGGAACAGCCTGCGGCTGCCATGAGCGCGAGAAGGAATGAGTAGGTGAATGTTTTTTTCATCTTTAAATAAAATAGGAAGAAAATATCCAGCACGATGTGGTGAATGTTGTTGAGAACGTTTGGTTATGTCGGTTTGGACAAAAAAATATCTTTGACACGATGAATTGCCGGAGCAAATATCGTTTACTGGATGGATTTTTTCAAATCTTCAATGATTTTAGCATTTCGGGGGATGGTTTTCTGACCGTCCCACGGACTTTCATCACCGTTGCGAATGACATTCTGGTAGCAGTCAATCAGGGCATTGGTGATTGTCGTTTGCAAGTCTTTTGAAAAATCGTTTGGCGGCATTTTTTCGAAGGATTTTCGAATCATATCACATCGCCAGCGTTCCGGCTGCATGGCTCGAATACAAATTGGGAGATGTTCAGATGTAAGTTTGTTGATGCTTTCATTGGGATCGGTTGAAAAATCGAGAAATGCACGACAGGCTTGAATGCATCCGGGAGTTTTGTCACTTGCTTGAATGACTTTGTTGAGTGCGATGAGTTTGTCCTCGGGATTGGCAGCAGCTCTGAGTGTTTTCGCCAAATCTCCGATAACGATATTGGCGGCTTCTTTATCACCGAGTTCTGCAGCTTTGGCGATGAGTTCAGTGCCTTTGGTTTTGTCTTCTTTACTGGCGCTTTCTTTGAGCTTTGTGCCATAAAAGTACATGGCTGGGGCGTAATCGGCATCAATGGCTTTTTGTATGGTATCAATGGCTTCCTGCGGCACTTCAGTTCGCGTATTGATTAACAGTTTTGCATAATGATATTGAGTTTCGGGTGTGGCGTTTTCATCAAGCTGCTTTTTATACAAATCAACGAGTGTTTGAACAAATTCGTAAGGCATGTCTTTGTCATAATCGATAAGAAATTCCATGGCCGGTATATATTGATTGTCAGCCGCTTTGCTGATTTTGGCAAGTCCCTCGTTGATGAGGTCATTATTACCTTCTCTCTGACCTTCAACCCAGGAGCACCAGCCTTGCCAATAAGTAAGTTCATGGGTGGAACAGGATAAAATCGGCTTGAGTGTTTCGCAGCCTTTGGGAATATCAAAATCGGGATTGCTTTTGTCGAGAAGATATTTGGCAAGGGCTTCGAGATGGAGGGTTTCGCCGGTAGCGGCATTTTTTGTGAGATCTTCAAGCGGGGTGTCCGGCATGACCAGCTCTTCCGGCTCTGGTGCGGGGGCTGGTGCCGGTTCGCCAGCTGCGGGGGCTGTTTCTTCATGTGCAGTCTCTGGTTCATTGGTTGCTTGAGCTGTTTCTTCCACAGAAGGCTGTTCAGGCTTTTTGGTGCATCCGGTAAAATATACGAGCGCAACAGCTGCAAAAACGACTGCAAGACGTTTGGTCATGAGAAAACCTCGTTGTGATCTTCAAGTAGAATAGGGAAGTCTAAATCGCCGTTCAGGGCAAAGCACTTCATTGTATCTCAGAAATAAGGGGTTGTGTATTATTTTGAAGCCCCGACAGGGAGCCCCAAAAAACAATTAATCAGACCTGTCTTAAGGAAACTCTGAACAAAACTCATTTATAGGCTCGGCGGGGAATCATGGTTAGGCAGCTCAAAAGGCTTATACCAACCTAAAATATTGAGGATTCCATAGGGCTCAGCCCTTTGGTGAACGGCCAGTCGAGGCGTTGTGCACAACGCCTCGACCAACAGGCTCGGGAAACGAAGTTCATTTCATATTGCGAACTGAGGACAGGGGCAGAGCCCCTGAAAAAATATTTTAATTGCGCAGAGAATGAAGCGGGGCGGGGATGCGGCCGCCGCGTGCAATAAAGTCGCTGCAGTCATATCGATTGACAGGCATTACAGGCGCATATCCAAGCAAACCGCCGAATTCGACAACATCACCGGCCTTTTTGCCGATGGCCGGAATGACGCGAACAGCAGTCGTTTTATTGTTGACCATGCCGATCGCGGCTTCATCGGCGATAATCCCGGAAATCGTGGCAGGACTGACGTCTCCGGGAATTGCAATCATATCGAGACCGACCGAACAGACGCACGTCATGGCTTCGAGCTTTTCAAGTGTGAGCGCACCGCACGTGGCTGCTTCTATCATGCCGATGTCCTCCGAAACGGGAATGAAGGCGCCGCCCAGTCCGCCGACGTGATTGGATGCCATGACGCCGCCTTTTTTTACGGCATCGTTGAGCATGGCAAGTGCTGCGGTCGTCCCGGGTGCACCGGCGGATTCCAGACCCATTTCGGTCAGGATGTGGGCGACGGAATCACCACGGGAAGGCGTGGGTGCAAGTGACAGATCGACGATTCCGGCAGGAATATTGAGGCGGCTGCTGGCTTCTCGGGCGACCAGCTGACCCACGCGCGTAATTTTGAACGCAGTACGTTTGATGGTTTCCGCCATGACATCAAAAGGCTGGCCCTTGCACTGTTCGAGCGCGCGCTTGACGACTCCGGGGCCGGAAACGCCCACATTGATTGCTGCTTCGGGTTCACCTGGACCGCAGAATGCTCCGGCCATAAACGGATTGTCTTCAACGGCATTTGCAAAAACGACGAGCTTCGCACATCCCAGACCGTCGAGTTCCGACGTGAGTTCTGCCGTCTTTTTGATGATTTGACCCATATCGCGAACTGCATTCATGTTCAGGCCGGCCCTTGTCGATCCGACATTTACCGAGCTGCACAGGCGATCGGTCGAAGCCAGGACCTCGGGTATCGATTCGAGCAGGCGCTGTTCCGCAAGCGTCGCTCCTTTTTGCATCAGCGCGGAATAACCGCCCAGAAAGTTGACGCCCATCTCTTTGGCCGCCTTGTCGAGCCACACCGCAATGCACCTGGGATCGCCCTGTGCAATCATGCTTACAGGCGTCACCGAAATGCGTTTATTGACGATGGGAATGCCAAATTCGCGTTCAATGCATTCTCCAACACTGACCAGGTTTTGTGCGATGCTGCAGATTTTATCATACGCGCGGCGGCCGCACCGTTCGGCGTCCTCACAGGCACAGTCCAGAAGATTGATGCCAACTGTAATTGTGCGGACATCAAGTTTTTCTTCCTGAAACATGTGCATTGTCTGGAGTATTTCGTCGGCTTCAATCATCGTGTCTTTCCTTTACACGCGGTGCATGGCTTCGTAAACATCCATGCGCTGCATGTGAATCATCATATTGAGTTCTTTGCGCACGCCATCGAAACCTTTATCAATTTGTATGAAATCCAGCGAAGACGTATCGAGGTCGACGACCATCATCATCGTAAAATAGCCGTCCATAATCGTCTGTGTAATTTTGAGAATATTGACGTTCATTTCGGCCAGACAGGTCGCCACTCTGGCAATAATGCCGGTTGCGTCGGCCCCGGTCACGGTTATCAGTGCTTTTGTCATTTCATCCTCCTCATGCGGCAGAACGCCGGTTCTGCCCGGAAAAAAACGAGGCGCGGTTATGCATTGACAGCGCCCATTTGTCAAAGGGACAACACATTTGCTCGCCTTGAGCCGCAAAAAATTGCGGCCCTACGGTTCGCGAACGCCGCTATCCCTTTGGGATACGCGTCGTTTTCC
>JAZRVP010000263.1:0-7102 GCA_045599245.1 Myxococcota bacterium | reverse complement strand
CGGCATGAGACGCAAATTTTGCCGCCTCTCCGCCTCGCATGAAGGCGGCTATCCCTGCGGGATACGCCGCGTTTTTTTGATTTTTTGCACTCGTCTTATGCCACGTGGCTGCGTAGCATGCTACGCAGCCACTGTGACATTACGCCTCGCTAATTCGCCTATTCGCGTTGCGAATACGGCGAACTAAACTATTCTATGATGTGGTTGCATAAATGAAAAAGTTAATATCTTTTGCTTCTCTATGTGCTGTTGTTCTCATCTCCAACGCATGTTCAAAACCTCAATCGACACATATTGACGTTAAGGCGGAAAATAAACTTCCGGAAGTCAATTCAGTGCATTCTGATGCCACCGAGATTCCACAGGTAAATATCCATCAGGTCGATAATGATAATAATGATATCAATTCAGTTGGTACTGATAAGGTTAATGCCAATCAACCCGAAATTTCTGAAACTGATTTCATCATTCGAGAATATCAGGTTTTTGAAGAATCGTATTCCGAAACAAGATGCACCAAGTATGGTGCTATAAACAAGGCTACTGGAGAATTCGAACCAAATTGTCATGAAGTTCAAGTTACTCAAAAAAAATTGTGTCGGGTTGATGCTTCTGATGATTGTGTTTGTAAAGAAGGAGAGAATCATCCAATAAACCATTGTAGTGACATTAGTTTTAATAAAAAAAGTCGCAAAACCAGTTTTAAAGAATCTGAAAAACAAGCATTGCTCTCGCGATTTGATAATGATCATCATAAGAGGACATTCACTGGAACGGTTCGAAAACTTTGTGAAATCGGTAAAGATATTTGTCAATGCTTTGTCGTCAAAGGTGATCTTATAAATTACGAAGTCGATTGCGAAAACAACGAGCCTCAATCTGACAAGCCTAAAATATTGTAGCGTTGAACAGGCTATGAAATAATTGGCGCTCGCTTTGAGACGCAAAATTTTGCGTCTCTACAGCTCGCCGGTGCGCCTATTCGCGTTGCGAATACGGCGCGCCTAACGCCGTTATCCCGTTGGGATACGCGGCGTTATTTTTTTTCATTCAATCCATGCTTTTATTCCGCCAAACCAGCCTCGATTTTTTGTAAAGACTTGTAGTGTGTCTCCAACACTTTGCTCAAACTTCCCAGATTGATAGCCCGAATAGGTTTGGTCTTTCATTGTAAATATGAATTCAATTCCGTCGGGAAATACAGACATAACTTTGCCCTCAACGACATTGTTTGAATTGTTCTGTGTTGTTAGAGCCTTTTTAGCTTTCATTTCCTCATCAAGGCGAGGGGATAAAATGGCAGCATCTTTGGCTTCTTGATAAGCTTCTGACGAATTATTGGAAGAATCTTCTATTCGGCTGCCTAGTATACTTAGCCCAAAAAATAATATACCAAAAGCAATGCTCACAAAGAGAGCCGTTATCATAAATTCAAAATTTCTCCATTTATCAAATAATGATATAATAAGGCCAAATAAGAAGATACCCGCGCCAGCCAAACACCACCTCCATAAAATGGTGAAAATGAATTCCAAGAATTTTCCAAAGATTCTTACCACGCCACTGCGTCTCATCTTTCTTCGCCTTGCTCGGCTTCCGGATTGGTATAAGCCCTTGAATGCATCATTGATGAGCTGATGGATTTCAGCGGTATCTTTGGGCCTGTCCTGAGCTTGTGGGGCGAGGAGTTTTTTGAGCAAAACAAGTGTTTTGGGATGAATATCGGGAACTTTGGACTTGAGAAGTTCCTCATAATGCAGTTCAAAGCCGTCTGACTGCAGTTCGGATGGCATACAGACTGTGAAGAGATGAAGAGCAGTGGCTCCAATCGAATAATAGTCGGACTGAAGTGTACAATCTCCGATGAGCTGTTCCGGAGCCATATAACCGACAGTTCCCGCAACGGTTGAACCGCCGAACCTCTTTTGTGGATTTGCAACTGCACCAAAATCGATGAGGTTCACTTTGATTTGATCATCCACTCGCTGTATCAATATATTCGACGGTTTGATGTCGCGATGAATGATGGGAGGCGCATAAAATGTTTGAAGATCATGGACGATTCGCGTGAGCTCCCGCATGATCAAAAGAATTTCAAGTTCATCGAAATGTGTGCCCTTTTCGAGCAAGTCCAGAAGCGAATCTCCTTCGATATATTCCTGTACCAGCCAGCATTCTGTAAATTCGCGTTCCTGCGAAATATAATCGTAATATTTCGGAACGCCTTTGACGTTAATCTGCTGTAATGCTTTTGCTTCGCGTTCGAATAGCTCGTAATTTTTGAGATTATCACTGAACTTGAGCGCTTTAATCGCAACGATTTCACCTGTTTTTCGGTTTCTGGCTTTAAAAGTCTTGCCATTGGAACCTTCTCCGAGCAGTTCGATATACTGATATCCGCGTTTAACGAGAATGGGTGGCGTTTCAAGGCTGTTATAACTGTCTTTTTTGGGACAGTAATTAATAGAATTCTCGTAACCCTGATAAGTATCATTCGACGCTATTTGATTCGTTTGATTTTGATATTCCATAGTGATCACCTAATTATTAGAAATCTCAAGATTATCGCTGGCTGGAACGGGAAATGGCGTGCTCAGAACATGTTCACCTTCCTCGTCGTTTTGAATGAGATATAGAATAGGAATCAGGCTACCTTCATGAAGTGCATCCGGCAATGTATGTGTTTTGAATGTTCGAACAATTGGATCAGGGGAGCTGTCATCGGGTGGATTGAAACTGTAGGTAATTTCCCAAGTCGGATAAAAAGCGCAGTGAGAATCAGGTTTTTCTACATATTTGAGATCCCGATAGACACTCATGTAATTAATTCGGATAACGGTTGCCATTGATTTTCTGGCATGTTCAAAAAAACGTTTTTGTTGACTACCATTATTATCAATACAATGTGTAATAGCCAGTATAGGATAGAATAATAAAATAATAGATGATGTATAAATTACTGCTTCAATTGCTGAACCAAGAGAGTAATTTTTTGCAGGTAAAATAAGTAACTCTACAAGAGCAATAAAGCCAAAATACAAAGCAATAAAGCCAAAATACAAAGTTATTCCAAGTTTCCAAAAAGGCAGTCTTCCTGCAACTTTTCCAAATGGGCTTTGTCTGTATTTTTTATGGGTTATGGAATCGTTCAAAAGCATCAATTTCAAACTCAACGGAAGCTTTCGCGGTGTTTTATCGGCGAGCGACTGCCAAAGTTCAATATTTCCGGCTTGTTGATAGGATTTTACACGGCTGAACGATAACGCGCGAGCAGGTTTAATCGCAGTTTTAGTATGGGGAATGTTCTCAAATTTTTGTTCTTTTAATGCACAAAAAAACTTTCGGAGTGTATCGAAATCCGTGATTCGGTCTTCGACTTTGGGCGCGAGCATCTGGCGCAAAAATGATGTAATTTGGTGGGGCAAATGTTCCAAATGCGGGTCGATGATGACTTGAAAATCCTGAATTTCGAGGTTTTCCGGGGCAACACCGCTCAGCAGATAGACAGCGACAATGGCGAGTGAATAGATGTCACTGGCGGGGCAGGCGTGTCCCATGAGCTGCTCGGGGGCCATATAGCCGTAGGTGCCAACAACTGTGGAGCCACCGCTTTTCACTTGCGGATTTGCGACTGCACCGAAGTCAATGAGGTGAACTTCGGGGGTTGAACACTCGTTGGCATAATTCAACAAAATATTCGACGGTTTGATGTCGCGATGGATGACAGGCGGATCACTTTTATGCAGTTTTTCGATGATATTGAGGAGTTGTAAAAGCAGATCTCCAATTTGTCCGATTTGAAAGCGGTGGCCTTGGGCAATAAATTCCTGAAGCGGACTGCCTTCGATATATTCCTGAACAATAAATGCGCGCGGCTCAGGAATGTCTAAAAATTCCTGGACTTCAATGAGTTTGGCGATGCCGGAAATGTCGAGTCTTCGAAGGGTATCGGCTTCGCGATGAAACAGGTCGTATTGTTTCCAGTCCTTCACGGACGAGATATTCAGCTGTTTAATGGCAACTTTGCGTTCCCCTTTTTGGGCGAGAAAAACAGAACCCTGAGTGCCTTTTCCAAGCCGTCGAATGAAATGATATTCATTTTGAAGCAGCGATTGATTGATTTCGATATCGCGGTCGTTCCAATTCTTGTCATGCGCGTTTTCGGCAAAATGATTGCGATAACTGGTGGAGCCCTCAGGGTATGAAGATTGGATTGTCGAATGGCTGAGTTGTATGTCTGTCATATTTTTTCCAGTTCTACAGTAACATGTCAGGGTTGCATTATACGCATTTCGTTCTTCATCGTAAACTCTCTAACATGTATCAGGCTTTGTCACATCAAAACTCTATTGCAGCTACTTCTTCATAATCTGCAAGCATTTAAATCATGTAATACTAACACATTTTATTGTTTCAAACGAGTATTATGGATAACTAAAATACCGTTCTCTGGCAAAAAATTCTTCATACCGCATAGAACAATGAGAACATTCATATTGTTTCCATCGTGATGTTGGCGCTCGGCTTATGCCGCTCATTACAGCTCGCTGGTGCGCCTATTCGCGCTGCAAATACGGCACGCCAAACGCCGCTATCCTGTTGGGATACGCGGCGTTTATTATTTAATTATGAGCTCTTTCACCGATATGTGTGCCAAAATATAAAACACGTATTGCCTGATTTTTCATGCTTTATGTCAAAGCCAACCTCCGACGATTACCTATGCCCTCTATGTCCACGTTGTGTGTCCGGATCATGACATACCACATGACCAAAATCATCTTTCTCACAGTCAGAACCAAAATTGACATGACCAAAGTCATCTTTCATCGAATCAATTTGTCCACCCCATCTTGACGGATCTTCGCACTGAACATGACCAAAATCATCTTTGGCACATACACCGTTATCTGTTTCCGAACACTGAACGTGACCAAAATCATCTTTCATGCAGTTGCCTCCGCATACGACATGACCAAAGTCATCTTTCATACAATCGTAAGCAAAAGCATTGGTGCTGATGAGTGATGCAAACAGTACAAACAAAACCTTCTTCATAACCATCTCTCCTATCGTTGATTTATATTCTTATGCGTTAATCACATGAATATTTGACAAATTCATGTATGATGAAATCTAGCATATTGCAAACCATATGCCATCTTAGCTACCAATTAAAAATTTATTCACAAGGGGGTTCTGAACCCCCAAAATAAGGTGAGAAATTGACAAAAGCCTGGGGGAGGCGCATCAGAACGTTTGGCTGCTGTTGCGAATACGCCACATCAGATATTGCTATTTGTATTTAATATATCATTAAATACGTCTGAAATCACGATATGGTGTTCTTCGAGAAGTTGTCTAATTTCCTGCTTGAGTTGTTTATGCCCCATTTCACCAAAAGTTTAACATTAATTTCGTCATTCTAATTCGTATTATCTCCCCACACAATGCTTCCCACTAAAACTATCAGACTATTCATGCAAATATATTTTAATATCAATTTTTAACCAATTGCCTTTTTTCTCTTTTTTGACAACTTTTCCGAACAACATTTTTCCAGCATCCATAAGCCGAGAAAAAACTATATTGTCATGTTTTGGAACATAGCCATATTTTACACCATCTCGATTACGAATCACAATCGCTCTTGGATCAAAACGATTATCTGGTTCCCGATAAAATTCAAGATAATCATCAGGTAATATATGTTCTTCCAGCTTCTCAATTCCTGAAATGTATGACGTTCCTGCTATATAAGTATCAAAAAGAAAAATATCCCGTTCAAAGGCCATTGGAATATCTTTCCCGTCTAAGCCATGAATGACGTCGAGTACACCGCCTGCTCCGTCAACGTTAAATTTGACCAGTTCTGACATTAATTATCCTCCCTTTTGTTTTTGTTGACTATCTGCATATCAATAATCATCTGACAGCGTTCTTCAAAAGAATGTATCATTTTTTTGCTCTGTTCAATACTGTTCAAGAGCAACGTTTTTCGAGCGATAAATTTATCTTCGTCCTGCAGTATTTCGACAAGATTGTATGGATACTTTTTCTTCATTTCGTCAATATCGTTACGTTTTTTCTCGATTAATCCTAAAATACTATCCCGTTTTTTGCGCAATTCCCAGAGCCCGTCTTCGTTCAATTCAGTCGACATCTCATTCGTATCGACGATAGAAAAAACGGTTTGAAGGCCGCTGAGATCTCCGCATTCATAAGCACGAACCGCATTTTGAAAAAGAGCCATTTGGGTTTCTGATATATCAGCATGAAGATCGGGATGAAGCTTGAGCACTATTTTGTGATATAATCGTTTGATCTCCTTGCATTCCTCTGTCGACAATGTCCGACACTGGCTGAGATTAAATGCACGATTGTATTCATCAATTCGCTGACGAAGCAGTAAGCCATATTCCCTATATTCTTCGTCAAGCACATTCTCGACTTCTTCTGGCTGTATTTCTTCCATTCTATTGCGTTTTGCCTGATACATTTCGAGCTTTCTTTTGTATCGAAGACATTTATTCTTCAGCTCAAAAGCCTGATTTTCTAAGCATCCAAGCTTCATTTGATACTCAACTTTAATCATTTCCGCTTCAATCAAAACCATTCGATCATACTCTTCGACAAGCATCACAAGCTCTCCCTGAAGCTTGTTCACTTCCTTTCTCAACGCTTCAATTTCCGGCAATACAATTATCTGATTGTCCATATATTCATTCCTCATCTGGGAATAGCATCATCTGTCTCTGTTTTCACAGATAACAAAAAAGCATTGTAAAATGCCTTTTTGTTTACAATGCCACTTTGTTTAAGTAGCCTCTGAACAAAACAATATTTTAAGGCAACAAATGAGAAAGCCTGGAAATCCGAGGATTTTCGCCATCCTGTGAATGGCGAAAATCACAAAGCCCAGTAAGCAAATGAAATGAACGAGTTAGAGAGCCGAAAGGCTCGGGAAACGAAGTGCATTTCATATTGCGAACTGAGGAAAGGCCCCGGCGAGGAATCATGGTTAGGCTGCCCCAAAAGTTTATACCATCTAAAAATATTGCGGATCCCTAAGGGCTAAGCCCTTAATCGGGGTCTGGGGCAG
>JAZRVP010000262.1:0-8367 GCA_045599245.1 Myxococcota bacterium | reverse complement strand
AGTCGGTTTGACGCTTTCATTCTCTTCTAATTTCATTCAATACCAGCCTTTATATACACAACCAACACACAAAAAAAGTGAACTCTGATTAATTGTTTTTTCTGGGGCTCTGTCCCTGTCCTCAGTTCGCAATATGAAATGAGCTTCGCTGGTTTCTTAACAATATATATTTATATTAATTAATTTCAACACATCCCAGAATAGTCTTTCCTTCTGATTTATTATCGTTATCATCTTCATGACATTCTAAATACTCACCGAATTCTTTTCCTTCCACGGGCTCATCGACAACAAAATATATTGTTGCAGGACGTTCCACTGTAGTTTCGACACCACCAATTGTGACTTTTGTATTCCATTTATATTCAAGCGTATAGGAGGATGCCGCAGGCAGCGGCTGCGGAACGTTCATTTCCCCAATTGTATATGCGCCTTTTTCTCCATTGGGATCGACAACATAAAACTTAACGCGAAGACCCGCTTTTATGCCAATTGAGCCTCTGTTTTCTATTTTGGCTTTGAGGACAATCTGCGAACTTGTGCATTGTTCGGCATCTTCCTCCAGACTGACAGCCACGAGATTCGGCGCATTATACAAGCCGTCCGGCTGAACATTCTGACGGAAGTTGTTCAAATGCATATTTTTCCAGTTCTGGGCCTCATGCTGTGGAACTGTGCCATCTTCATTGATATTTGTGACATGATAATCGTACTGATTCCAAATGCGGCGCGTGCGAACCCAGTGATTATTTGCATCGCCATAAGCTCGAATTCCTGTAATTGAGCCATTCGAAGTAAATACGATTTCACTGTGGCTGTCGTTATCGACATCAACGACGAGCGGATATTCATACAATGTTCCACTCGTGTGGGCGATGGAGTTGACATCGATGACATGGACGGCAGAACAGTAGCCATGTGCCTCATCAATCACGCCTGAACCGGTACCTGTATAGGCATGGAGATGAATTTCATCGGCATAGAGAACTTCGGCAACGCCGTTGCCTTCAAAATCAAAAACACTGGACCCGGTTTCCTTGCTTGAGGAATCCTGCGTGTTGAAATCAGCCCAGATAATATTGCCCGTTGCACTGTCAAAGACGACATAAGACCAGCTCGTAGCAAGGCCAATATCGGGTCTCTTGTCGGCATTGAAATCGGCAATAACGAGCGGACCGCCACCTGTCGAACATGTGTAGCGTCTCATGCATTCCGTATATTCCTGCCAGTTGCCTCCGTAATTATAGGAACTATGAAATGATCGGTTGCATGAAAACGGCGTACCGTCGGAATAGGTCTGCCCCTGGCTGACCAATACATTTTCCACACGCGTGCGGCTCACAGGCATCTCTTTTTCCCACATGCGTTCTCGATGGAACTTCCCGTCCGCACTTTTGAAAACCTTATAAACATGAATCTTTCCTGGCGGCGGATTGGGAACAGAAACATCGCCCAAACCACCCCATGTTTTGACAATCTGTTCGACATCAAGACGACCATTGGCATGGTCATCGACGAGATCGACATCGGCCAGTGTCGTTCCATCCTCAACAGTGTCCGTGCTGATGACCTGGCACTGGTTGTTATAAATATGATTGCCGACGATTTCCGGAAGTGTGTCGCCGTCTAAATCGGCAACAGTATATCCCGTCTGGCCAACCCCAAAATCGGCATGACATCGGTATCGATAAGTGCCGTTGCCACTCCCGTCTTCCTGATACTCGATGATGCCATCACTGACGACGATTTGAGGAAATTTGCCTCCATCAAGGTTTGCGAATCGAGGAAACACGCCCGTTCCAGGCAGTTTTGCGACTTCCTTGAATTCATACCCAGACGCCCCGGTCTTCGGCACCAGATTGAGAATAACCGTATAATCGACACCACTTTCTTTCGAATGGACCACGATTTCGGGATATTCATCACCATTGACTTTGGCTGCCCCCGGATCATTCATGATGAAGAACTTGATTTCTGGATGTGTGGCAAGTTCGTGGCCGTCGTCACCGCTGATCGCACGAATGACGTTCATGCCCGTCCAGTCCTCTGCATAAGTCGAAAAGAAAAGATCCGGCGTGTCATTTTCATCGATCTTGTGGTCCCCATTGTCATCAGTCAGATTGATGACGATGGGGATGTTCATGACCTGATTGTACGAAGGATAAACACTGGGTGCACCGGGAACCGTGTTAGGCCAGTGCCATTTCAAAACCGGTTCAAATTTTCCCGCCAGAGGTTTCACCACACAGGCATTGGGATTGGCCTCGGACTTGACACAAGTCGATGTCAGTTCATCACAAAACTCATCAAAATCGCACTCATATGAAGACTTGCATTCAGCCCCTTTGGACAGACACTGGTTAAAAATACAAATCTGTGCCCCTGCATCACAACAGAGTTCACTGTTTTCACCGCAACGTGTCCCCTCACAGGCTGCCACACACACGTTGTTCAAACAGTCCGGTGTTGCCCCGGAACAGCATAATTCGTCCAGCATTCCACACCGGGTTCCGCCATCACATCGAAGCTTGCATTTGTTATCTTCACACACTTCATTGACATCACAGCAATAATCCTGGTTCACGCCGCATCTGTCTGCCCCTTCACAGTTCAGTCGGCACACACCTTCTTCACAGATTTCATCGTCATCGCAGCATGAATCTGCGCAAACCTTTGATTCATCACAAGCAGCTGCATCATCACACTTCTGTGTTTTCTTATTACAGACCTCGCCGCTTTCACAGCACTCATTTCCGCACTGTACGCTGTCTTTTCCACATTTTTGTTCGGGATTTGCCTCACACCCATGCGCGCCGCAAACCTGATTTTCGGAGCAGCATTCATCACCACATGAAACCACACACGGCTTACAGCGCCCGTTGTCGCAGTATTCGTCACTCGCACATTCCGGAGAACAGACATCTTTCATCACAAGACATTCGCCCGACACACACGTTTCATTATCAAAGCAATAGGCGCAAGGGTCATTCGCCGAAAAACACGTTTCTTTGTTACAAACTTCATCCGGAGCACATTTGCCGCAGGCACTGTCTTCATCATAACATTTGCCGCCAACACAAACTTCGGTCGCGAGACATTTCTTACACTTCGGGTTGTCATAACAAATGCCATTCTTCGCCAAAACCTGGTTTTCACTACATTTACCTGAGGTTGAAGGCGCCGAACTATCATCGCTGCACGCATATCCACTGCACATTGCAAGACAAAGCAAACACAAAAGTCTTTTATTCATCATTGCTCCTTTTTTGATCTCACGATCAAATATTTAAGCTATTTCTCAAAGGAATATTGTATCAAAAGCTTGTTTATATATAACACACATTGATTAAAAAATGAAGTCTCTGAACGCCATGCTGATATTTTTTTCGGGCAGCATTGCTATCGGCCTTCGCCCAATACGCAATGCACAGCCGGGGCTATCGGCTTCGCCAATACGCCCGGCTAATAAGTATTCTATGGATACTCTAAATATAACGTTAAAACAGAAAAGGATGAAAGCCAGGGGGTGGGGCCCAAAAAGGCCCGCATCCTGTGAACGGCCAGCATCGCAGATGCTCACTGAGCAAATGTAATATTTTCTCCACTATGCAACAGTTTCGCACCCTTCAATAACTGTATTTGCTGACTTGTTATCTGTTTCAATACATTCCACAAATTCACCAAACACTTTGCCTTTTGTAGGCTCGTCGATGATGTAATAAATGGTTGCAGGTCGATTAACGGTGACTTCCTCTTCCCCTATCTTGACTTTCAAATTCCAATGATACGTGAGAGTATAACTTTTTCCCGGAGCCATAGTCTGGGGAATGTTTTTTTCGTCAATTAAAAAATCACCTTTCTGCCCATTGGGATCAACGACATAGAATTTAACACTCAAACCGGCCTTCACGCCAAGTGAACCCTGATTTTCAATTTTTGCGGAAAGGACAATTTCCTTATCGGGAACACACTGTTCCTTATCTTCCTCCAGACCGACGGCCACGAGATTCGGTGCATTGTACACACCGCCGGGCTGTACATTCTGACGATAGTTGTTCAGTTTCGGATGCAACCAGTTGATATCTTCTTTCACGGGCACTGATCCATCTTCATTGATGTTCGTCACATGATAGAAATGCTGGTTCCAGATACGTCTCGTTCGAACCCACTGGCCGCCCGGATCCTCAAACGCACGAACGCCAACCGTTTCAGGATAGGCAGCTCTGTCTGATGCAATGACGATTTCCGTACTTCCGTCGTTATCGACATCGACAACAATCGGATATTCCGCACCAGTTGCACTGTAATTCGGCGTCGTAAAGATTTCAACAGGATCGGGATAGCCGTCACCATCCTTATCTTCGCCAGCCCCAAGTCCTGAATAAATATGGAGTTTCGTTTCATCGCCATAAATGACTTCGGCCTTGCCATCGCCTTCAAAGTCAAAGACGCTGGAACCGGTTGCTGCACTGGAATAATCCTGTGTATGCCCGTCCGCCCAAAGGACTTTGCCCCCCGTAGGCGTGCCGTCATTGCTATATACGATGTAATAATAACGAGCAGCTACGCCGACATCCGGCTTCTTGTCACCGTTAAAGTCTGCAATGACCGGCGTTCCACCGCCTGAATAGCAATAATGGTGGCCTGTGGAGTCCCCTTTACAGCCGTTTTTCGTCCAGTTTTCACAATCGGCACTTGCCGTATTCCATACGCTTCTCTTTCTATCGACAGGAATCGGCGCCGTCCAGACTTTGGGTTTCAAACTCCACGTAAATGTCCCGTCACCATTGTCTTTCTTATATACTTTGGTAAAGGAGAACAAGCCGTCGCCACATCCATTGTTGACATGTGCGATTTCGGGTATCAGTTCGCCAGTTTCAGCCGCATCTTCACCACTCGGCATCAAATCCGCGATCGCAATATGGCCGCCGACATCCCCGCTCACCAACTGATTGCAGTGATTGTCATATATCCCAGAAGCCGTCACCAACTCCATCTGACCATCACCATCCAGATCAGCGGCATGCGGATAACTCGACAAATTCTTATCTTCACACCCCTCAACCCATCTCAGTTCCAGTTCCCCTGCATCGTTGGGCTTAATCGTCGCAACCCCCGTATCCGATATAAATTCTGAATACCCATCGCCATCCAGATCGGCCAATGACGGGTAAATTCCTCGCTGATTATTCCCCATCCGAAGCTGATATTTCGTGACAAGTTTATATCCCGTCGGTGAAGTCACGTCCGGTTCGACAGACAATATTTCATAATAATCATTCGGATCGCCCGTCGAATAATCCGTTGAATAATATATGCGATGATTATTGGTAACAGCCGCAATTTCTGTTTTGCCATCTGCATCGACATCGCCAAGAGCGAGAACCGTCGGATATGTCCAGTAACGCCGTCCACTGGAAGCAATCTCATGGCCGTCATTACCACTGATCACGCGAATAACACTTGGAGCCTGGGCATCCGGTCCTATATTCTTCGAATAGGCAATAAAAACGACATCAGGAACATCGTTTTCATCAATGACACCATCATCGTCATCATCCGTCAGATTAGCTGCGAGCGGCGTCACAATGACCTGAATATAATCGGGCTCAGTGGACGGGACCCCCCCAGGAAGAACGTTCGGCCAGTGCCACTGTTCCAATGCCTTGAACTCAGTAAATTCAGGGAAAACCTGACACGATGACTCAAAATAGTCCTCATTAATACAATAATTGACGGTATCTTCGCAGATTTCATCGAATTTACACATATTGGATTTTGTACATTCACGCCCGTGTTCTATACACTTATCAAACATGCACACTTCGGTTTCTGCATCACAGCAGAGCTCGCTGTTTTTTCCGCAACGGGATCCGGGGCAAGCCGCGACACATACATTATTTAAACAATCCGGTGTCTCCCCGACACAGCACAGTTCTTCAAGCATACCGCACCGCGTCCCGCCATCACATCGAACCTTGCACTTGTTTTCTTCGCAAACTTCCGTGACATCACAGCAAAAGTCCTGGTTCGCACCACACCTGTCAGCCCCCTCGCAGTTGATCCGACACTCCCCTTCTTCGCACAGATAACCGTCCTCACAGCATTCATCGCCGCAGACTCTGGATTCGTCACAATCCGAAGCCCTGCCGCATTCCAATATATCCTGATTGCAGACTTCCCCCTCCTGACAACAATGATTTCCACACGGCGTCTGCCCCTGCTCACATATCTGTTCCTGTTTGGCTTCGCATCCATTCGCACCGCAAACCTGATTTTCTAAACAGCACTCATCGCCGCAAGGCATCGCACACGATTTGCAGCTGCCGTTGTCACAATATTCGTCACTTCCACACGCCGGAGAGCAGACAGCATCCGTCTTTTCAACACATTTATCCTCCACACAAACCTCGTCTGCACCGCATGAAGCACATGGGTCATCCGCCGAATAGCAGACATCATTGTTACAAACGAGGTCCGGCGCACATTTGCCGCATGGACTGTCTTCATCATAACATTTGCCTCCGACACAGACTTCGGTCGAAAGACAGCTCTCACAACTCGGGTTGTCATAACAAATGCCATTTTTGGCCAAAACCTGGCCTTCACTGCACTGAGAGCCGGGTTTATCCGGTTTGGACGTTCCGGAACTGTCATCGCCACAGGCAACTGTGCTGCACATTGCCAGACAAAGCATACCAACAAGCCGTTTATTCATCGCCGCTCCTTATATAACTGTTCATTGTATTAAATTTAACATTTCCGAAAAAGCAGGAAATATTATATACAAACTAATATATATCACATATTGGTTGTCAAATGAAGTCCCAGACTTTAGGGAACCTCATCCAAACCGTCGTCCGGTAAGAAATCAGCAGCCATGAGCAGGGCGTTGCGGGGCGCGGCCCCGCACGAAGGGGGAGACGTCGTATGCCCGAAGGGCATAGACGGCGGGGGGAACACTTTCCCCCCCACACACCAGACTCTGCATATCCCCATAAGATAAGGTGTGCCAACCGAACTGATTTGTGATATGAGACGTGCGTTTTTTAGCCCTATCCGGCAAGTTTTGTGTCGAGGCTGTTTTGGCCAAAACCATAAAGGAGTTTGAATGATAATCGATATTTTCACGTACACGAATGCGACACCAGATGCGTCATTCAGCATTGACGCCCTGATCGATGCAGCCCGCAGGGCGCATCTCGATGGCATCGCGGTAACGGACAGAGCAAGCGCCTCAAATGTGCGCGCGTATCAGGCTGCCGCTAAAAATGCGAATTTTTTTGTTGCATACGGCGTCGAACTGGAAACGACATCCGGGCGAGTAACCGCTTATCCATCGGCAATCGACGACGAATTTGTCTCCGAGAGCTGGAAAAGCCTTGGCGACAAGCCTGACGCAGAAGCCGTGCTTGAATATTTTCATGCCCGGGGCGGAATTGTCATTGCCCGCGACATCTACAACCGGGGCGAAGGCCTGAAAGATCGCGTTTACAGCATCAAAGATGAGAAAGGCCGCGGATTTGACGCAATCGATACGGTATCCGCCTATCGACGCCGCATCGACAATGAACTGAGCATCGAAGCCCAGCAGGTGATGGGGGCTCCGGCATGTGCCGGTTCCGGCGTATTCGATGAGCTGAACGATATCGGACACTGCGCAACCCTTTTTGCATCCGACATCAATGATCAGGCGTCCTTCGTAGCCGCCATGAGAGCACCGCTTCACTGGGCCTGTTCACTTAAAGACCTTGGAACAGCCTGCCCGATGGGATCTGCCCCGAAACCGGAAGGCGACGATCGCCATTTTGACCGACGCGACTCTGAACGCCGCCCGATGCACGGACGCGGCGACGCCAAACGCGGACAACGTGGGGACGACCGTAGAAGAGGCAGGCGCGACGATGACCGACGCGGCGAAAGACGCTGCTCAGACGATCGACGCGATGATCGCAGAGGCGGAGACTACAGAAGAAATTCACGAGGCGACTCAAGAAGAAGCGGAGACAATCGACAAAGAAGACACTAATTCTCCCTCTCACATTTTTTGATTGAGGCCGTATCTTTGATATGGCCTTTTTTGTCCCCTGTTACCAGTCTGGACTCTGCCTCAACCCCCGCCACCCGGATCTCATCATTTTCAGCCTTATAATTACGAAATAATCCGTCTTTCGCTTTTGCTCATATTTCAGAAGAATTGTGAATTAACCCTGACTGTGTAGTAACGTTGGCTCCATAACAATACGGATACGATTGCGTAGAATACGATACTTTTTTAGCTGATTGTGGAGCTTATTAAATCCCTCAAGCGAGTTGCTCACTTCAAGATAGACTTTTGATGTCTCCGATTCTGTTCGGATCAGTATG
>JAZRVP010000261.1:0-11123 GCA_045599245.1 Myxococcota bacterium | reverse complement strand
ACCGGAGATTTGCTTACACCTTCCTTCAGATTCCACCTCGCGATGGACACCCTTGGTGTTCAGCTATATCCTTCCCACTACCGGGCGGATTCGGGACTTTCACCCGTTAGAACGTGCGCTCGCCGAGCGCACCAAAAAAGCCGATGCGTATTGGCAGCTGCCAATAGCATCGGCCCAATGCGGTCGTATTGCCCGAAGGCAATAGACCGACCCCTTCAAAGAATACCAATCAGGTTACACGCGGAAATCTCGCTCACCGTTCTCAATCTTGAGCAGATTCTTTTCGACAAATGCCCGAATCTTTTCATTCGGAATCTTGGGCACTTCTTTTTTGATGAGTTCGTTGCCAACGAGTTTTGTAACGGGTGAAGCATAGTCTTCAAGATATTCTTTAAGCGTCATGATCGCATTGGGATGACAGCAATTAAGAATCTGATTGGATTTGCATAAGGACATGAAACGGTCACCGGTTCGACCTTCGCGGTAACAGGCCGTGCAGAAGCTGGGCAGACAACCGAGTTTCATAAGCCAGCAGATGACTTCATCCAGTGTTCGCTGGTCAGAAACATCGAACTGTGCCGATGAATCATCGCGTTCCTTTTCACAATAGCCGCCGACGCTCGTTCTCGATGCACCACTGATTTGAGAAATGCCCAGTTCGAGGGCACGTGCGCGGACATCCGCCGACTCACGCGTCGAAATAATCATCCCGGTATAGGGAACACAAACGCGGGCACATGCAATGATTTTGCAGAAAATGTCATCACTGATGCCGTTATCAAATGCCGTCGGGTCGATATCATCCGCCTTTTTGATGCGCGGAAAACTGATCGTATGGGGACCAACGCCGTGAACGGCTTCGAGATGTTCAGCATGCATCAATAATGCGGCAAATTCATAACGATAGAGTTCAAGCCCAAAGAGCACGCCGAGACCGACGTCATCAATGCCCCCCTCCATCGCACGGTCCATCGCTTCCGTATGGTAGCAGTAATCATGTTTTGGCCCCGTCGGATGAAGCTTTTCGTATGATTCCTTGTGATAGGTTTCCTGGAAGAGAATATATGTCCCGATGCCGGCTTCTTTCAGTTTGCGATAGTTTTCAACGGTCGTCGCAGCAATGTTGACATTCACGCGGCGAATCGCTCCATTTTTATGTTTGATGCTGTAAATCGTTTTAATGCTTTCAAGGATGTATTCGATCGGATTGTTTTTCGGGTCTTCGCCGGTTTCAATGGCCAGACGTTTATGCCCCATATCCTGAAGTGCCGTCACTTCGGCAACGATTTCTTCCTGCGTAAGTTTTTTGCGGGGAATGTGTTTATTTTTGAGGTGGTACGGGCAGTAAACACAGCCATTGATGCAGTAATTCGACAAATAGAGCGGGGCAAAGAGAACGATTCTATTGCCGTAATAGGCCTGCTTGATTTCGCGAGCCAGTTCAAAGACTCGTTCTTCGACCTTTGGATCGTCACATACAAGAAGAAGAGAAGCCTCTCGATGGTTCAACCCCTTGTGCAGTGCGGCTTTTGCAAGGACTGCATCGATCGTTTCGCGATCGTTTTTGTGGGCGTCTGCCCATGCAAGGGAAGCAAGGACTTCCTCATGGTCAATAAATTCTTCGGCTTTTAATGATTTGGGATCGTACATGTTTTTGTTCCTTTCGGGTCAGAAATCACTTTCCCGTCAGTGAGGAGATAGACTGGCGTAAGCTGTTTTGACGGTTACGCCGCGAAGTCGTCCGAGCTTGCCGGACAACGCATTAATTCTTTCTGATGGCCCGTCGACGGCCAGACTCATGATACTGATATTGCGTTCCCGATGCGGAATGCCCATCCGTCCAAGAATCATGTCGCGATATTCATGAATGATTGCATTGAGCCGCTCCGTGGAATCGATATCCTCAACAATGATGCCGATCACGGCCACGCGCTGTTCAGTATTTTCAAAGGCCATCTTGGTTATTTATCAAACTGCTTTGCCGGCATACCGTAAATTGCTTTTACCGGCATCTCTCGAATGCCGTATTTGGTTGTGGGAGGCTCGGTCGTTTTTTTCAGCTCCCGAATAATCTGCTCACTTTCCTGCTCCGTTTTCTCCCCTTTCGAGTTTTTTTCATCGGGCTTTGGGGCCAGCCGGCTGCCATCCTCCGTTTCTCCGGCTTCGTCCGGCACAACAGGTGTTTCGGGCATGATCGGCATTCCATAGACAGGTGCAGGCGGTTCAAAAGCCTCCGGTGGACCGTAAATATCCTTTGGCGTTTCCGCCCCCCCCTTCATGTCTTCGACAGAAATAGCGTCGTCATTATTCTCTGATTGACCGGCCGTCATCCGTTCAAGCTGTTCCGTTTCATTCTGTGACGGTTCCGGGACAACTCGCGGACCATAGAGGTGCCCTCCACGCCCGCACCCCAGCATCGACAATGACGCCAGAGAACCGACGATTACACTCAAAACTTTGCCCAATTTCTTCATGTCTCATCTCCTTTTGCAATTCATCAACGAGACAGCTGGCCAAAAACTACACGTGGCTGACGCCCATAATCCTTGAACGTCATGACGTGATGAAATCCATTTTCCGTGAAGATTTTCTCCACAGAAGCCGACTGTGTGTAGCCGATTTCAACGATTAATGCCCCGCCAATTTTAAGTTTATTGACAGCCTGAGGCACAAGTCGACGATAAACAGCCAGGCCGTCTGAACCGGCTTCCAGAGCGAGTCCTGGCTCTTTTTTGACTTCCGCCGACAGGTCTTTCATCTCAGGGATCGATATATAAGGCGGATTCGACACGATGAGATCAGCCTTGTCCGAATACTTCGACAATAGATCCGATTCGATGAACTTGATTCGATCGGACATGCCGCATTTTTCGGCATTATGCCTCGCAACATCCAGTGCCTTTGTTGAAATATCGATTGCCGTCAGGCTGCATTCATTCGCCCCAAGTTCACTCGCCAAGGCCAGAATAATCGCACCGCTCCCCGTCCCGACATCGACGATTTTCAAGGCACGGGAATTTGTATCGGGATGTTCCGCCACTTCACAATTTTCTTCATTATTTTCAAGAACTTTTGCTTGAAAATCTTTCAACTTTTCTTCATCCGTCAAATCACTCAACCGGCTTTCTGCTGAAGCCATCCAGGCATCGGCCTTCTCTTCCAATGCTTCGGATGACTGCACTTCATTGTAGTATTCCTGGCGATGATCGACATCTTCATACGTCAGTTCCCGGCGTTCCGACAACCAGGGCAGTTTTTTGCCCTCCAAAACAGATCGCGCAAATTCGACGGCCTTCTCGACAAGACACTCCGTGTCCGGACGAGGAATCAAGACGTCCGGGCACACATCGAGATCGAGTGACCAAAATCCCTGACTTCCAATGATATAGGCTATCGGATCGCGATTCTTTGCACGACGTATCAAAAGCTGCTTATAGGCCGCCAGTTCATCGGCTGAAAGCGGCCTCTGGCCATTGATAATGAGCTGCATCTTGGACATATTGAGCAAATGTCCGAGAAGAATCTGGGCATCGAGCTGCGGTGAATCCATGCCATTTTTTTCAAAATACTGGCGTGACCAATCGAGCATTCGCGAAACAGTCCAAACTTCTTTTTCTTCTGGCATACATCAACCTTCCGTGGGTCCAAGACTGATGCCGACATCGATTTGCTCTTCGACATGCGGTGCACGGCCTTTTTTCGTAATTCTTACCAGATGCCCCTTGAGAGTCTGACTCGTTGCCGCCTCGATTTCGACTTCACACCAGTCCCCCGGTTCGACATCGCCGCGCTCAAAAATCGTCGTCTTAAAATCGCGTGTATTGCCAACCGCCTGATTGGAATCGCGTCTCGAATACCCTTCAACAATGACCTCGACGCGTTTTCCAACAAACGACTCATACACCTCTTTCGATATTTTTTGCTGGATGTCGATGATTTCTGCAAGTCTCTTCTGCTTGATATCTGCGGGAATGTCGTCTTTCATCGTCTTTGCTGCGATGGACAGTGACCGTTCGGAATAGGCAAACAGGAAGGCAAAGGCATAACGATTGTCGATGAGCGCCTGTCGTGTTTTTTGATAATCTTCTTCGGTTTCGCCGCAAAATCCCACGATGATATCCGTCGAAATGGCAATTTCCGGACATTTTTCGCGAAGTTTGTGAACGATACGCTGATATTCGTCAAACGTATATCGACGGCGCATGAGTTCGAGCTGACTGTCACTGGCCGACTGCATGGGCAGATGGACAAACTTGGCAACATGCGGCTCGGTCGCAATGACATCGATGAGTTCATCGTCAAACCCGAGGGGATGCGGCGACGTAAAACGAACCTGTTCAATGCCATCGACGTTGGCTACGAGCTTGAGAAGCTTCGCAAAATTGATGTCGCCGTCGACGTATGAATTGACGGTCTGACCGAGGAGTGTCACGACTGAAAACCCTTCAGCCGCCAGTCTTTTGACTTCTTCTAGAATTTCGGCTGCAGGAACATTGCGTTCCGCTCCGCGAACATGCGGCACAATACAGTACGTGCAAACGTAGTTGCAGCCGCGCTGTATCGAAACCCATGCCGTCACGCCATGCGGCCGTTTCGGATGACAGCCGCTGTACACTTCGCTTCGATCAAACGCCGTGTGTATCTCGGCCTTTTTGCGTTTATTGCGTATGATCGTCGGCAAATTGCGATACTGATCCGGTCCGGCCACAAAATCGACATACGGCCTTTCGCGAACAAGTTTCTCCCCCAGATGCTTCGCCATACAGCCAACGACTCCGAGCATCAGCCCCGGTTTTAATCGCTTAAAAGGAACCAGATTCGTCAATCTTCCTAGAATTCTCGCCTCGGCTTTTTCGCGAACCGCACACGTGTTCAGAATTATCACATCGGCTTCATCCAGCGTATGAGCTGCTTCAAACCCCGCCGCCGTCAAGATGCCCATAATTAACTCACTGTCAGCCGTATTCATCTGACAGCCATACGTTTCAATCAGTACTTTCATGTATTTTTCTTGTGGTGCTTTCTTTTGTGTCATGACTGTCGCTTTCTGCATGACATCATTCGTTAAAAAACCGCCATCCGGCTCTTTTTCAAACCAAATGGCGGCAACTCTGTGCTGCAACAACTCAATCGGTTACTTCGATGAAGGCTTCGACTGATCCTTGACGGGATAATCGACATTGGGATCAACTTTGATGATGTATTCACTGTCCCAATAATGATTGAAACTTCTCGTCAGTTCATCGTTAAGTGTCCTGCCTCGAGCTATGATGCCGACATTGCGCGATTTGTAGAAATAATCTCCGGCCCAGTTGCTCGTTCCAAGCCACGTTTCCTCATCATCCACAACCATGAATTTGGAATGAATCGTTCGGGAATAGGCCACAAATCCGGACGAATGTTCGGGAACTTCGAGCATCCTCGTTTCGATGTTCTCAATGGCTGCAAGACGTTTCAAATCCGCAATATTTTTGGGTTTTGTCGACCAATCGGAAACAAGAAGACGAACTTTCACGCCTCGAGAGGCGGCCGCTGTCAAGGCATCATCGAGCTCCATAAACGTCGTCTTGTCGTAATTCTTTGTGGCATAATTCAGGAGCTGAACCGAAACCGATTTCTGTGCACGCCCAATCATGGCAATCATCTTGGGAAGATCCCACATATCGGCACAGGGCAGGGTTTTCTGCGGACTTCCGAGGAGTTCAACGGTCGTCTTTTCCCCCTTGTAGTCGATCTCCACGGGCCCCTGACAAGCCGCCTGCGCAACCGGTGCTTCGACATTGCCGGCCAACGCCCAGTCGATTTCAAAAATCTGTTTTAAAGGTTCAACAAGGGCTGCAGGACGAAGCCGCGCACCCATTTCCGAAATCTGCTCCAATGAACGCCAGTCAAAATTCTGCGACCCATAGTACGCCGTCCTGCCGTCGACAATAAAGTATTTGGAGTGCTGAACGCCGCCTGCAATCTTGCTGTAATCGATGGTGCGAAGCTCGAGGTTGTTGACCGTCGCGAGTTCGGCCGGGAGAATGGCATTGGCATCCGTGTTCAATTTTTCATCAACCATGAAACGAATTTTGACGCCGCGACGCGCAGCACTTTTGAGTTCGGAAACAACTTTGTCCAGACCCGTTCCCGGCTCATTGATCGCATAATACTCCGAGAAATCCAGCGTTTCTTTTGCACTCTGAATGGCTTCAATCCACACGGGAACAACGTTGGCTATATGCTCATTGTCCAGAGTCGTTTCCTGAGGCCAGGACTCATAAATCATCAAATCTGAATCTTTTTGTGAAAGTCGGAGTTCGTCATCCGGAGAAAGCTTTTTTTCGACGACAGCCGGCGCTGCCTGGTCACCTGCATCCGAGGCGGCTTCAGCCGCAGGATTGACTGTGGCGGCTGTTTCCGTGCTTGCCTGCGTTCCCGTGGCACAGCCACACAAAAATCCAGCTATGACCATCATTCCCAAATACTTTTTCATCCCGGTTGACTCCTTCATTCATTCGATATGACATACCCGCCTGCGCTATTTTCTGACACAGGACGTTTTCTTCTATAACAAGGCGGCGGTTTGGTGTAGGAAAATCCGCCCATGACTTTCTGGTCATGTTCTTTTACTTCTTTTCACCCTATCACGCGCCGTCTTTCAATCCTTTTTTTTCGTTATGCCCACTTCCAAAGACTTTATCCAATACATACTCGCGCAAATGGAACGCGCCGGTTATTTGAGAACACGTCAGATGTTTGGTGAATTTACCATCTATCGCCATGACAAGGTCATCGGATGGGCAGCTGATAACTCGCTTCTCATCAAGGATACTCCCGAAGGTCGCAACATTCTCACTAAACGTGGTATGGAATTGCAATTTGCTGAACTCTTTCCGGGTGCGACGCCCTCCCTGCGCATCGACGACGTCGATGATGAAGACCTGCTCGTCGCCCTCGCCATTGAAACCGATAATGTACTCCCGCCTCCGGCGCCCAAGAAACCCCGTTCTCGTTCAAAGAAATAAATGTCATCCATGTCTATTTTACGACGTTCTGTCTTTCGTTCATGCCGTTTCGGAATGCTGCTCTTCATGCTCTGTTTCCCAACAGGATGCGCCGGATTTACGACTTCAGCCCCGCAGTCACAGACGGCCACGGCTGAAAATCTCGACAAAACCGGTCCTCTGACAAACGAATCGGCACACACCTCCGACGGTTCCGCCCAGTCCACCGCAACAAGCCCTCTGGACAGTCCGTCAAATCTCCCGGGTGACGGCCCCGTTTCCCAGGAAAATACCCTCGCACAGAAATCAATCGACGACCTCAACGATGCCCGGCGGCTTCTCGCTACCGGTTCCCATCTTCAGGCCCTGGAAATGGCCGTTTCCAGCTATGTCGCCGCTCCAAACGACGAAGCCAGAGCCATCATATATTATGCGGCATCCCAAATGACCCCCATCGAAGTCATGCGGCTTGAAAACAAAGCCCAGACCCACATCGAACAGGCCACACTCGGACAAATCCGGCTCAACCAGTGCGCCGCTCAAAACGATGCCGACTGCATTGCACAGCTTCTGCCCAAAACCGCCGATTCATTGCAAATGATCGGCGATGAAGAAGCCGCCCAAAGGCTTCGCAACTCACCGTTTATTGCCGACGGCACACCAGTGCCGACGGCGGCCGTTTTGCTGCCTCTGTCCGGCGCCGACCGAAAACTCGGCCGGGCCATGCTCGGCGCCATGCTCCAGGCCGCCGGAATTTACAGCCATCAGCCGCTGCCTTTCGCCCTGCGTTTCTTCGACACGAATACTTCTCCTGACACCATTCCTCCTCGTCTCGATGATGCCGGCGCCCTTCACGCAAAACTCATCATCGGACCTCTCGATATCCGCGAAAGTCTGGCCGCTACAAAAATAATTAACCCAGATACCATTCTCATCGGCTTCTCACCAAACGATGAATTCATTGCCAATCACACCAATGTCTTCCAGTTCTCATACGCTCTGACCGAAGAATCACAGCAGATTGCCAAACTCATCGTCTCTCTCAATCCCTCAAAGATTGCCGCCGTCACACCCGATGATGCCTATTCGGCTGAATCCATTCGACAGCTCCAGTCTTCCCTCCCATCCACATACTCGCTTTCCACGTTCAGTTTTCCTGCAAATCAAACCGACCTTCGTGATATCGCAAAAAAAGTCGCAAGTGCCTCCCCCGATATCGTATTCCTTCCGACTTCACCCGATATCGCCGAACGCATTGCCAGTTTTATGGCCCAGGAAAACCTCTGGTGCAAATCCCCGGGAACCCCGCAGCCAAAGGCTTCCGTCGATCAACGCAAGTTCATCACCTGCCTCTCGACAAGTGCCTGGGCTCCCATCGCCAACGATCACCGCTACAAATTCATCGTCAACGCCATTTACCTCGATTACATCGAGGCCGCGTCCAAAACCGCACCGGACTTCGCCTCCGAGTTTGAAAGGCTCTATCACAGACTCCCGGCCGTCCAGGAAATCATGCCCTTCATTCTCCTGTCCATGCTCAAAAAACTCCCCGAAACCGCATGGCATTCTCCCTCATCCCTTCGACAAGCCGTTTTCGACGCACTCAAAGGACAACGCTATCTCCTCATTCCGGGACTGCGTCAGGTCACCGAACAGTCATCCATCCCCTATCTCCCCCCTGATTCAGCCGATTCCCTTCCCGGCAGAACGATCAATTCAAGATGAACCGCTTCAAACACATCAAATATGCGGTCAGTCTCTGCCTCGTCCTAATCTGTGCCGCAATTCCGCTCAAGGCTTCGGCTTTCTCCTACAGTGACATCGAAAATAAAACTGAAGAGGAACTCCTTGAAGACGGATGGGAAACCCGCGAAATCAACGCCTCAAAAAGCACGGTCAAATGCGGCCTCTGGTCCATCCTTGCCTCAACCGTCTGGCGCGGTTACGGTCATCACTGCATCGGTGACGAAACCAGCCACTACCGCCTGCTCGCCATGGAAGGCGCCTCCATCGCCATGCTCGCCACATCCCTCATCATGGGATCCCTCACCAAAGACGACAAGGCTCTGTCTTCCACCTGGAAATCTCTCTTCCATTTCGGCACGACGCTCTTTATCTCGAGCTACATCTTCGATGTCTTCGGCACGTTTAAAGGCGACAAATTCAACCTCGCGGAGAACCATCTCGATCCCTACGGAAACTCCGTCAACCTGAGCCTGCGATGGCTTCCGTCGGACGACATCGATCTCGGACTCGAACTGACATACACCTACCGAACTCCGCGTTTCTGGGTCTCACCCTACGGCTATCTCGACGTGAGCGGCATCAGCAATTACGCCATCGGCGTCGATACAGGCGTCGCACTATGGTACGGTGAGAAAACCCATTCTTATGTGGCAATAGCACTCGACGGTCAGTTCGATGATCACCTCAAAAACGATTACAACTCGATTCGGCTCATTCCATACATCGAGTTTTCTCTCGATCTCGGCACCTGGTTCCCTCACCTGGCCGAATTCCGGTTCGTCAACAGGCTCGGCATCGGCGTCAATCTGTTCAATTTTGAATACGCACCGACAAAGCCGTTTACCGACTATGACACGCTTCTCGTACTCGAGACGGGACTGAACCTGAACCTCGTCAAGGATGTCAACTTCGGCGTCATCTACCGATATCGTCCCGACTATTCCGTGGGAACGATCAGTGCCCCAAGCCGCCTCTTTCAGACGGTTCCGGTGCCGGGGGTCGGCATATTCACGCTCGATCTCGACTTCAATATTTCGAGCGGGTGGCGCGCCAATCTAGAAGCCAATTTTGGCAAAAGCATCGATTTCTGGCTCGGGGTCACAAAGCATTTTGAATGAGCCCCGATGCAGACGGGCACAGCGTATGGAGCCGAAGGCGACATAGCGGTGCCCCCAAAGGGCGTATGCCGAAACGGCATAGCCCAAAGCACGTTTTTACGGCACGTGAAAACGCGCAAAATTTCACAAATTTTATTATAAATCACTGAAAAATAACGTTATTTTTGAATGAAAGAAGATCTTTTAAAGAAGCTGCGGGACGGCGAAAAGCTCACGGGCATGCAGCTCGTAAAACTGACGATGCAGCTGAGCATTCCGGCGATTTTGGCGCAGATTTCATCGATTATCATGCAGTACATCGACGCGTCGATGGTCGGGCATCTCGGTTCGCAAGAGGCCGCCTCGATTGGCCTGATGGGCTCAAGCACCTGGCTGATGGGCGGTCTGTGCATGTCGGTGAGCATCGGGTTTACGGTTCAGGTGGCGCAGGCTATCGGCGCAAAAGAAGACCGAAAGGCGCGAAACATCGTGCGTCTTGGCTTGTTCGTGTCGCTCATTTCGAGCCTGATCCTGCTGGGGGCGGGGTGCCTTTTGAGCGGCCATCTGCCCGGCTGGCTCGGCGCGGATCCGGCCATTCACGCCAATGCCTCGATATATTTCCTCATTTTTTCGCTCGCCCTGCCAATCATCCAGATGAATTCCATCGCAGGAGGCATGATTCAGAGCAGCGGGAACATGAAACTCCCGAGCATACTCCACATCGCGATGTGTTTTCTGGACGTTTTGTTCAACGCGGTGCTGATATTTCCGACATGGAATGCGAGCATTTTCGGGCTTGAAATCGCAATCCCCGGCGCGGGGCTTGGCGTCGCGGGCGCGGCACTTGGAACGGCCCTGGCCGAACTCGTCATTGCCGGACTCATGCTCTATTTTCTGCTCGTCAAAACCCCGGCACTTCGCCTGCGGCGCGACGAAAAGCTCACGTTCAACCGACAGGAACTCAGACAGGCTGCGAAAATTGCCGCTCCGATTGGCTTTGAACAGGTCGTCATGAACGGCGCCCAGATTGCCTCGACCCACATCGTCGCCCCGCTCGGAATGGCCGCCATCGCCGCCAACTCGTTTTCCGTCACCGCCGAGAGCCTCTGTTACATGCCTGGATACGGCATTGCAGTCGCCGCCACGACACTCATCGGACAGAGCATCGGCGCAAAACGCGAAGACCTGACGCGAAAGCTGGCCTGGCTCACGACGGGCATCGGAATGACAATCATGGCCATTTCTGGCGGCCTCATGTACATTTTCGCCCCGCAGATGATCGGCATTCTCA
>JAZRVP010000260.1:0-33271 GCA_045599245.1 Myxococcota bacterium | reverse complement strand
CCTTTCCGCCATTATCTGCGCCGCCGGCGCCGGCACTCGCATGGGACAAACCAAGGCCCTGTGCCAACTCCCCTCTCATGAGACATTTCTAAGTGCCATCGTCCACACACTTCATGCCTGCCATGTTCACGCCATCACTGCCGTCATCGGATTTGATGCCCAAAACATCATACATCACCACAATAATCTCGGCATTCAATGGGCCATCAATCCCGACTGGAAATCGACTTATATGCTCGAATCCATCCGATGCGGCCTCAAATTCATTCCACCTGATGCCACCGTCATTCACTGGCCCGTCGATTGCCAGTTCATTCATCCCGATGACCTTATCAGACTCATTCAGGCACCGGCGTCTCCTCTGGCTGTCCTCTCCTGGAACCAAATACCGGGTCATCCCATGCGCATTTCCCCACAAGCCGCTGAAATCCTCCGAAATCCTGCAATTTCATTCGGTTCCCTGCGAGATTTTGTCGCCTCACAAAAATGCATCTCCATTGAGGCGCAACACAATGCACTGCTCAACTGCAACGATCCCGAAACACTAAAAAGTTTTCACTCGATTCAATTCGGACCTTCCTTGGGGAACCTCTGAACAAAACGATGTTTTATGGCAGAAATTGATGAGAGCCGGGGGGGCCGAGAAGGCAGGCGTCCGGTGGACGGCCGGCATCGCAGAGCCCAGTGAGCAAATGAAATGAACGAGTTGGAGAGCCGACAGGCTCGGGAAACGAAGTGCATTTCATATTGCGAACTGAGGAGGGGCCCCGGCGGGGAATAATAGTTAGGCAGCCTCAAATGCTTATGCCACTTAAAATATAGAGGTTTCCAAAGGGCTCAGCCCTTTGGTGGGGTTTGTGGCAAAGCCCCCAAAACATCATTAATCAGACTTCCCTTAGGCTTCTGCATCCATTTTCACATCTGCATCCGTTTTTTGGGCAGATTTCCGTTTTTTCAGCCATCGATCGACGCCAATCGGGTTCTTATCGAAAACGAGAACATAAACGGCGATGAGGAGCCAGGCGGTATCGCGAAGCATCGTCAATGGCGAGATGGGGTCAGAACCGGCAGCAGCATTGGAGGCAAAACAGCCGCATGAAATGCTGAGATCGTTGATGAGAGCATGCGTGAGCGCAATCATAAACATCATCATCATGCCGCAAACCATGAGAGCCGCAGCTCTGGCCTTTGTTCCCGTCGCAAGCATAATTCCAGTTCCCATTTCGACATAGGGCAGAACAATGGCGAGTGGATTGATAAAGACGAGCGGCAAAAACTGGTAGGTTGCGATATCGATGGCAAACGCTTCCGGAGAAGCAATTTTATGCAGACATGCCGAGATGAAAATCCATGCGAGATACCACCTGGCCGCCAGAGCGACAAAGCTGTGGGCGGGATGATTCATAAAGCGATTAATTTTTTCCACGATAGTAGTCCTATATGAAATTAATTATTTTTTTAATTTATCGACACCGCCGTCAACGACAAAAACGTGCTGAATGCCGTGACCTGCGAGTTCGCGCCCGAGTTCATACCCGGTAGAACCTTCGCGTCCGTCACCGTCGCCATAGACGATGAGTCTCTCTTTGCCGCTGCTGATGATATTCCGACTCACATTTTTGAGTTCATCCTCGGGGATTGGATCGAGATAATCATACGTAATACAGAAAGCATCATTGAGGTGCCAGGCATTAAACTCGTCGGTTGTTCGAGCATCGACGACGAAAGCTTTTCCATCGAAGATGCGGGGATCATCGGGTGCAATCAGTTCGACGACTCCAAGTGTTTCAGGACAAGGAACGAAAATATCGTAAGGTTTGTCGGCAATGAACGGCAGGCCGTCATGTCTGACGGCGTTGATGCAAATGCCGGCGACGGCCATAATGAGTGCCACGATCACGGCATCTCTGAGAATAAAAAGATATGTTTTCATGAAAAGACCTAGGGAACCTCTGATTAATTATTGACTTGTTTTTCTGGGGCTCTGCCCCAAACCCCGCTTAAGGGCTGAGCCCTTAAGAATCCGCAATATTTTAGGTGGTATAAGCATTTGGAGCTGCCTGACTATTGATTCCTCGCTGGATCCCCCCCAGCTTTCCTCATTTGTTACCTTAGTTTTGTTTTAATCAGACCTCCCCTGGGAAAGATCTGAATAAAGATTATTGACTTGTTTTTTCTGGGGCTTTGCCCCAGCCTCACCAAAATGACTGAGTCCTTTGGAATCCTCAATATTTTAGGTTGGAATAAGTTTTTGGGGCAACTCAATTCAGTAGATATGTGATTTACCTCGCTGAGTAGTAACATTGTACACCCTGACGAGGAAAAATTCGTATCACAGTCACAACAGATGTGGTAATTTTCCAACGTTTTGGGGTGACATGTTGTCACAATTTTATCGACCATCCATAAAAGGAAAAGAGAAAATGGCAGAAGCAAAAACGAGTATTCGTCGCGTAGGTATTCTTTTCGCAGGCGGCCCTGCTCCCGGTGCAAATGCAGTTATTTCATCAGCAGCGTTGGCATTTGTAAAAGCCGGTATCGAAGTCATTGGCTTCATTCACGGCTATTCCAGACTCCAGAATTTCGATGAAGAAAAAATGCCGCTCGTTGAAGGCGATGCCTATATGGTACTCGATTTCAGTCGCATCATTGGTGCCCGCAACAAACGCGGTATCATGATTGGAACAGCCCGTGCGAATCCCGGCAAACTCATCAACTGCCCGGCCGATCTCGATGACGAAGAAAAAACAGCCCCACTTCGCCGCACCTATAACGGTTTGAGAAGCCTCGGTATCGACGCCCTGATTTCAATCGGCGGCGACGACACGCTCAAAACCGCCAACAAACTCTATGAGTTCCAGAAACATGCGAACGTTGATCACAAAGTCCGCGTCATTCATCTTCCGAAGACCATCGACAACGATTACAACGGCATTGACTTCACGTTCGGTTTCTTTACGTCCGTCAACTTTATGGCCCAGGAAATCCGCAATCTCGAAGCCGATGCCCGTGCGGGTCAGTCCTATTTCATCGCAGAATGCATGGGCCGAAAAGCCGGCTGGCTTTCATACGGTGTTGCCATGGCCGGTGAAGCTCAGATGGTCGTCGGCGTCGAAGACATTCCAGCTCTGATGGCCGCTGCCGGTAAACCCTTCAACGGTTTCCTCGATCTCGATGTCCTCGTCGATCACATCATCAATCTCATTGCAGCCCGCCGCGCTCGCCGCCAGAAATTTGGCGTCATCGTCCTGGCCGAAGGTCTGGCCGAAAAACTTCCGCCCGATTTCCTCGCTTCAACCTCACGCGATGAACACGGTCACATCTCCCTGGGAGACATCCATATCGGTCACCTCGTTGCCAAAATGGTCATGAAACGCCTCGAAGAACGCGGCATGCCCAAAGTCAAAGTCAACGGCGTTCAGCTCGGTTACGAAGCTCGCTGCGCTTCCCCGCACGCTTTCGACGTCATGCTCGGCTGCAGCCTCGGCGTCGGCGCTTATGTTGCTCTCGTCGAAAAAGAACTCGATGGTCACATGGTCTCCATGGTCGGACAGCTCGATCACTGCTTCGTTCCCTTCCATGAACTCGTCGATCCCGCAACCCTCGTTACCGAAGTCCGCTACATCAACCCCAACAGCGACTTCCACAAACTCGCCGTTCTCCTTTGCGACGATATGGGAACAAAACTCTAATCGACATGTTTCCCGGTGCGCGCCTATGCCCCCTGCCGGGGCATACGGACGCGCTTTGAGCGGTGCTATGGTAAAACCATACGCACCGCTTTTTTATTTTTTCACGCACATGCAAAGCCAATTTCACTTCCGCCAAAGAACGCTAAAACTCTGCCAGGGTTAATTCACCAATCTTCTGAAATATGAGCAGAGAGTGGCTAAGGATGGATTATTCCGCAATGATAAGGCAAAAAATTGATGAAAGCCGGGCGATGGAACCCCGACGGGAAATAATGTTTAGTCAGCCCCAACAATTTCTATCCACTTAAAATATTGAGGTTTCCAAAGGGCACAGCCTTTTGGTGGAGTCTGGGGAAAAGCCCCAGCGGGGTTCGAGACAGAGCCCCGGTGAATACTAACAAAAGAACGCTAAAACAGCATAATTCCCTTTTTAGATAAATGCCTTTTCATGGTATATTGAATGCGGAATTTTCGTTCCCAAAATACGAAATGATTGCCTTCTTTCTGACCTTTTTATTTTTTGTTCATCAGGAGAATTTGCAATGCGTACATCGAAATATTTCTTTTATTGTTTGCTCGGTGCCTGCGTCATGTTGGGCTGCAGTGATGACAGTATGTTGGAAATTACTCCAAATCACCATAAAACCGATGACAACAACGGCGATATCTCTGACGAAAATGCCGGTGATGATGACGAAAATGCCGGTGATGACAAAGATAAAACAGGGGAAGATGACAATAAAACCGGTGATGATAACGGCGAAGGAAATGACGACGATACAACCGGCAACGACGATGATCCCAATGACGGCGATGAAGAAGACGATACCGGAACAACGCCTTGTACAAATCAATGCGATGACGGTGCTAATAAATGCGATAACAACAGCATCTGGCATTGTGAAATGCAGGATACCGGCTGTACGGACTGGAACGAAATTTCAGCCTGCGAAACAGGCACCAAATGCGATGACAAAACCTTCACATGTGTCGCGGGATGTTATGAAACATGTGATGAAACGCATAACACCCGATGTAATGAATCCAACCTTGAAACATGTCAAAACGATGAAAATGGCTGTGCCGTTTGGTCGACACTAGACAGCTGTGAAGCCGGATGCAACACAGCAGAACTCCAATGCAACGTCGAAGAACAGGAATGCACGGATGAATGCTCAGAAGGAGCTCAGATGTGCAATGGCAACGGCATTCAGCACTGCATCACTGGAGACAACGGCTGCACCTACTGGGGAAATGAAACGAGCTGTCAGAGCGGAGAAGAATGCGATAGTAACACGGCCCAATGTGTCAAAACATGTACATCAGAATGCACCAAAGGCGAAGTCAGAGCGACAGCAACGAGCATTCAGCTTTGTGAAGATTCCAATGGAAACGGCTGCATGAAATGGGGAAGCACGACAACATGCAAAGCCGGTGAAAAAATGAATGCAGCAACGAAACAATGCGAATCGGTCTGTGGAAGCAATTGTGAGAAATTTTCCATCGTTTTTATCCCGGATTCACAGGAATATACGCGTAATACAACTGGTCAGTACCTTAAAGATGAACTCAATTGGATCAAAACAAATTTTGCGAGCAAAAACATCAAAGCCGTAATGCATCTCGGCGATATGACGGATACCAATACAGAGGCAGCCTGGAAAGTCAACAACACAGCCTATAAAACCTATATGGATGTCAAGGTTAAAGACAAGTCAGGGAAAGAAACTTATATTCCCTATCTCACAGCCGCCGGCAATCACGACTTTTTACAATGTGACAGCAACTCCAGTGCCGTTGACTCTTGTACATATTCACGCGGCGGCAGCAACATGTCTAAATTCGGCAAATTTAACGCGGATCGATTTTCGGGCAAATCCTGGTTTGGCGGATATAAATATACAACCAATTCCTATCTGACATTTGAAGCCTCAGGCATTAAATTTTTGTTGATTTCCCTTGAATTTGCACCGCGAAAAGACACGATTTGCTGGGCAGAAAAGCTCATTTCGGACCATTCCGATCACAAAGTCATTATTGCGACACACGGTTATTTGAGCACTGCGGCACTCAAAGGCGACAGGGACACCAAAAATCGATATACAAGCGGTTATACAGCGGGTTCAAAAGCCGGAGGTCTTCCAACAGGAGCCGGCGGATATGAATTATATAAAGAGCTGGCGGCACGCCATAACAACATCATACTCGTTGCAAGCGGCCACGTCAGTGCCAGTACATTCCGCATCAACAAAGGCAATGCCGGAAACTGGTTCAACGAAATGGTCGTCGATTATCAGGAAGAAGATCCCGTTAACAAACGATGCGGACATTCTCATAGCAACGGCGGCAGCGGCGGCGGATGGCTTCGTCTGTTAGAATTCGATCCCGCCAAAATGACAATTACGGCCTCAACGGTTTCTGCTAATAAATACACCACAATGTATTGCACAAAACAAAAGAGTACCGATGCCAACGGCAAAGAAATAACAATTGCCAAATATCCTGCCAATCCAACCACCAAACCATCAAACCATCTTTCTGTCAACGATATCGCCAATGCACGAACGACAAATCATGCATTCGTCGTCGATTACGACTTCGTCACACCGGTTGATTACAAAGTCACAGACGGAAACGTCGGTTTCACCCATCGAAGTGTCAATACCGTCGGCGATGGAAATCAAGATTATCCCGCCGTTGCCATAAGCCGAACAACACGCAATTTCGTCTCCGTCTGGTCCGATGATTCCTTCGACAGCGACGGAAAAGATACCGACGGCGAAAAAAATCAGGACATTAAAGCTCGCATCTTCTGCGAAACCGGCTGCAATAAAGTCTCACAGTTCACCGTCAATACGACGACCGCAGGCAACCAGAAAACCCCGGATGTCGCCATGAACAAAGACGGTGACTTTGTCGTCGTCTGGAGAAATGATGCCGATAGCAGCATTTATATGCGTAAATTTAATATCAAAGGCAAACAAACCGTGGCCGAAACCAAGGTCAATACGTCCGGAAAAGCCTCGAACCCGCAAGTTGCCATGGCCGATGACGGTTCCTTTGTCGTCACATGGCAAAATGGCGATGTCTATATGCGCGGATTTGACAGCAAAGGACAGGAAACCATCTCCCAGAAACTCGTCACCACGACGGCTCTCAAGGAAAATGGACAACGCCTTAAACCAGCCATTGGCATGGCCATTGACGGCACTTATGTCATAACCTGGCAGGATGATGTCGATGGCAATGGCTACTATGAAATACTCGCCAGAGGCTTTAATAAAGACGGTTCTGAACGCATCAAACCGTTTAAGGTCAACACCAACAGCGAGAACCAGCAAAAGGCTCCGGCCATCGGCATGAACTCCAACGGTGACTTTGCCATTGCCTGGGAA
This sequence comes from Myxococcota bacterium, assembly GCA_045599245.1. Classification (GTDB taxonomy): domain Bacteria; phylum Myxococcota_A; class Bradymonadia; order UBA4248; family UBA4248; genus UBA4248. Next base: position 26,184 of record JAZRVP010000260.1, on the reverse strand, counting down.
GATGACACAGACGGAAATGAAGTTTATCGCATCAGAATGCGCACATTCAACAAGGACGGGTCTCAAAAAGCCGCCGATACTTTTGTTTCCGCATCAGGCGAAACGGCCTCCGATCCAACCGTATGTATGGCAAAAGACGGAACTGCCTATTTTGGATGGCATGCAAAAACGGCAAAATTCACCGTCAAAGACGAAAACGACAAAGACGAAATAATCACGCGAGCCCTCAATTATATCGCCAGTTTCAGCAGTGCTGGAAAATTGAGTTCGGAATCAAAACTCAATCCGGTTTATCCTGTGAAAACCTCCGGACTCCAAAATCAGCCGGATGTTGCCTGTGCAGACAATGGCCGACGCGTCTATGTCTGGCATGACGATTACGATAGCAACGGCTATTTCGAAATCATGGGAAAAGGATTTTAATGGACGCCGCACTTCTCAAAACACAGCATGGATATCTCCTCGTTTCACCGGACCATGCTGTGTTCTGTCCCATATTTCCCGATGAACACGATATCGTTCTGGCATATATCAAAGATTCTTGTACTGAACTTCCAATCGAACTTAAACAAAGGCTTGATGAACACGGCTTTTTCAGTGGCCCCCGGCCAATGAGACCCCCGCATCATCTCCTGCAGTTTCAGGTCACAAATGCCTGCAACCTGCGATGTGCTTATTGCAGTGCCGAATCCGGATGTGCAAGAACGCATGAACTCACACTCGATGACGTAAAATCCACGATCGATGATGTCACGTCCATCTTCCCCAATATCGACATCTCGTTTACAGGCGGCGAACCTTTGATCGTTCCATGGCTCTTCGAGGCCATGGACTATGCAAGGACAAAAACAAAAAAAATCGGACTTTTGAGCAACCTTCTTCTGCTCAAAAACAATGATGTTTTGTTTGATAAAATCGTTCGTGAACTCAAACTCGGAACAACCATTCAAGTCAGTATTTCGGGAACCGACAAAGAAGTCTGCAACCGCCTTTCCGGCCGCGCCTGCTATGATGATATTATTGAAATCATCAATCGTTTGAACCAGGCCGGTGTCCTGCCCGATATCGACGTCATGATGAGTGCCCCCGATTCAAGAAAAAATATCGAAGGTTTTGCCAATTTCAGACGATCGATCCCCGAACCAGCCAGGATTTCCATCGGCCTAATCTATCCTTGCGGAAGAGAACACGGAGAACACATTTTTACATCGAGAGACGAGACCGAAGCTATGCTAGATGACGTCGCATTTGAAGGCGGCGTCAGCATTCCGGGGCCTAAATGTGAAACCGTTACACATCGACGAAATGCCTGTTCTTGTGTCGAAAACGAAAATATTTTCGTCCGAAGTGACGGCAATATCTTTTCGTGCTTCAAAATGGTCGAATGCTTCGGAAATATCCACGACGGGATCAAAACAGTCCTCGAAAAAAGACGAAAATCAGCCGTCATGGCAGCCGAACTGCCACTTTGCAAAGACTGCCCTTTTGTCCATCTCTGCGCCTCCGGATGCCGCGCCGACAACATCATTCTGACAGGAAACACCAAAGCCCCCATCTGCGGACCGTGGCGTCAAAAACTCCTGGCCGAAATGCTTTTTGAAAACAAACCTTTCGTTCTCGACTGGTCCATTCCCGAACAAATGACAGAAGCCAGAAAACGCGGGTTCAATCCCCCGGATTTCGTCATTACTTCACTCAAAACATCCGTTCTCTAAGAAAGGTCTGATCAAAAGTTTTTTTGGGGCTTCGCCCCAAACCCCACCAAAGGGCTGAGCCCTTTGGAAACCTCAAATTATTTTGGTGGTTTAAGCCTTTTGAGGTGCCTAACCATTATTCCCCGCCGGCCCCCCCCGGCTCTCAGCAGTTTCTGCCTTAAAATATCGTTTTGTTCAGAGGTTCTCTAAGGGAGGTCTGAATTAAACAGTATTAAATGCCGCAAATATGGAGACTTCCGTTGAAAACACTCAACACCATCATTGGATTATGCTTTCTCATCGCCATTTCACCCGTTTGCGGATGTCAAAAAAACATCAAAGACGGCGGCAAATCGATGGTTTCAAATGAGAATAATTCAGACCTTTCCGAAACAAAAGAGCCATTGCAGCCCGATCAAAACAAACAGCCGGAAGCCACTGATAAACCTGGAGAAATTGAAACCGGAAATGTCCGTGACGGTGCTTCTGCCAAGGCTGATGCGCCTGTTGTCACGATCAATCGTTCTCCCGATGATCTGACCCAGGCACAAAAGAGATTTGAGCAAAAGTACAACAACCAGATTTGTCCGGCCGGAGCCAACAAAGTTGACGGAAAGTGCCAATGTCCGGCCACGGAAGGCAAAGGTCCCGAAGGCCCATGCCAACTCAAAGCTGAATTTGTCACACAGTCCGGAAAAGATTTTAAATGTATTCCCAATTTTTGGGAGTGTACACAAACCGTGATGTGCATCCATCCCGATGGATGCGATTCACCTGACGGCCGCCATTTTGGCCCAAATTACGAAGGTTCATACATTCGAGGCGGCGTCGACACCATCCTGGAATCCGACATCCATGGCGAATGCGTCCTCGATCGAACAGACAATATCAAGCCATACAGTCAGCTCCTGACAGACCGTGAATCGCCAAAAGAAGAATTCATCTGTGATCTCCCCTATTGTACCTGTTCAGGCCCCGTTCGATGCAGCGATGACAAGACATGCACTCGCGATGAAATGACCTGTATTTTGGGTGAAGTCTGCCAGGCAGGAAAATGCAAAGCTGATTCATCTCCCGCCCCCGTTCTGACAGAAAATAACAGAACAGAAATCGACACCAACAGTCTGCCATACCACTTTGATGTTCCCAAATATATGTATGACTACATCTCATGTCCAAACGGCGCAATCATGTGCAAAGGCAAGGACAATCCGGGAATGAAAAAGCCGCCGGAAGGCGGCTATCAGTGCAAAACAGTCAAATCACTGCCCGGATATGAAGGCAAACAGTCCCTGAAAGCCTGGGTCTGCGAAGCAGAAAGCTGCCCATGTGGAGAAAGGATCTGTCAAAAAGGCCAGGTCTGTGCCGATGGAACGGTTTTGGACAGTGAATGACTCACGGCAGTCCAGCGAAAGCCGGCCATATCAAAAATGCCGTCCGTATCGGCCCCGCCGATAGGACGGCACAAGCGAGCCGTATTGCGCCGCCAGCGGCGCAATAGGCCGCACTTAAATTCCCGGCAGTTCACAGTTGCTGTAATCAAATCCGGAACAGTTGATGAGGCAGCCCAGTTCACCGTGATATCCCGTGCCTAGGTGTGCACACGTTTTCTTTTTCAAATCACCGGGATCGCAGACTTCACTGTAATTCGGGCGACCATTGGTTCCGTTGTCGGCAACATTGTTTCCGCAAGCCGAAGATGTCGTGCAGAGATCCGCCGATAATTTACAAAGACGGTCACACGTCACCTGTCCGACGGAACCGGATCCTCTGAAGTCCTCACACGTTTTGGCATAGCTTTCCATAACTGCCGGATCGCAATCCTCGCCATATTCCGGCTCGACAATGCCGTTTCCACAATGATCCGACGGCATACATGCACTGATGTCAAAACGCCCCATTTTATTGCACGAACGTTTTCCCGTGACAAATTCACCGTAATACTCCGAACAATCGCTTTCGCCGTCGTTATAGCCGGTATCACACCGTTCATTAATTTCAATCGTCCCATTACTGACGTTCATTGCTGGCGTACAATCCGACGTCACGTAGTGGAGACAGTTTTCGGCACAGCTCAGAGTTCCCTCTGACCCCGGACCAAAAATCGACTTACACGTGTATTCGGCCCGGTATTGGTCGCCGTCACAAAGTTCGCCATCGTCCAGGACGCCGTTTCCGCAGTTAGGAAGAACGGGCGCGACACAGCTCGATGCATCGAACTCGCGACAATTGTCCTTGCACTTGAGAACGCCGGTATAACCTGCACCAAATTCTGCACAGTTATGGCCGCCCATGACTTTGTCATCGCAGACTTCACCATCATCCAGGACGCCGTTTCCGCACAAAGAATCCGTACACAGGGACGTGTCAAATTCGAGGCAGCCGGCCTTACAGCCCAGCACGCCGGTCGAGCCTTGAATGACGTCGCCGCACGTTTTGCCGCCTAAATTCTGGCCGTCACACACTTCACTGCCTTCGATCACGGTGTTGCCGCAAACCGCATCCCCGGCGACCTCGCAGTTCGTCGTGTCAAATTCGAGGCAGCCGGCCTTACAGCCCAGCACGCCGGTCGAACCCTGAATGACATCGCCGCACGTTTTGCCGCCTAAATTCTGGCCGTCACACACTTCACTGCCTTCGATCACGGTGTTGCCGCAAACCGCATCCCCGGCGACCTCGCAGTTCGTCGTATCAAATTCGAGGCAGCCGGCCTTACAGCCCAGCACACCGGTCGAACCCTGAATGAGGTCGCCGCACGTTTTGCCGCCTAAATTCTGGCCGTCACACACTTCACTGCCTTCGATCACGGTGTTGCCGCACACAGGTGATACCGGCTTGCAAAGGGATGTATCAATCCCAAGACAATTTGTCTGACAAGTCAACGTTCCCGTTGTTCCAGGAATGAGGTCGGCGCACGTTTTGCCGCCAAAATTGAGACCGTCACAGGTTTCTCCGGCATCGATTATCTGATTGCCGCACACAGCCTTGTCTTTTGAACAGTCACAAAGACTGACATCCTCACAAATATACAGAGTACTGTCAGCCTTCGGGAACTGATAATTTGACATGGCATCGGCGCCATTTGCACAATAATAGCTACAGCAGTTCACATACTGACGGACTTCATGTTCGTCATTACAGGCATTCAGTGCGGCCGCACAGGCGCATATCCCCAACAAAAATATTATTTTTTTCACGGTTTCAACCTCAATAGTTACGACTCAGACGGGGCTCTGCCCCGAACCCCGACAAAGGGCTGAGCCCTTTGGAATCCTCAGTATTTTAAGTGGTATAAGCATTTGGGACTGCTTAACCATTATTACCACGCCGGGGTCCTACCCGGCTCTCTGCTATTTCTGCCTGAAAATGGCGAAATAATCCTTTTTTCACCAATCTTGGATCATATTTCAGAAGATTTGTGAACTACTCATTGCTGAGCTGTAACTTACCTCTGGCTAAGTAGTAACAAAAAAGACTGGTAATGTTTCCACTACCAGTCTTTTGTAATCAAAACAACGGATTTATCTATATTTTATTGGTACTTGGCGTTGCGACACCGAGATCCTTTGCTGTCACTTCATCCGGTGATTTCCAGCCAACATAGCAATAAACCGTTTGAACATCTTCTTTGCCATCGCCTGTTTTGATTTTGAAATAATACGAATAATTCATCTTTTCTTTTTTATCAAACAAAAGGCTCGTCATATATTCGTCGTTATTGCCGTTGAGATCGAATTCAGTGTTGAGTTTTCCCTGTTTTCCATACCAGGTTTTGCTGCCATAATCGATGGTAGTTACGGCCGTGGAATACATGACGCCTGCCTCCAGCACATCTTTGCAACAGGCATTTTCCGTCGTGCAGCCATTGATATAAATCTGGCCGTAGACAACATTTTCCTTTCCTCCCGGAACGAACTCAAACTTTTCACTGCCTTCGACGATGCCGCATTTGTACTGATATTTGCCATCGCCCCAGGTGTATTTTGAAGAAACCGTGAGTTTTCCAGCCTTGTCGCGATCAAATTCGGTGCTGTCATCCGTGCTGCAATAGACTTTTTCACCGTCGTTGAGGCTGAACGCATAGACGACTTCGAAATCGCCGTCTTTTTTGGGAGCCTTAATTGAAGCCTTAAATTCGTCGTTATCACCAACTTTTTTCTCGAACGCGGCCTCGGTATAGCTGAAATTCACCAAATCCATATCTTTTGTACCGTATCCGACCCAGGCTTTAAGACTGGCACAGGGGCCTTTATCGCCGGTGCATCCGGGAACGAGAGCCTGACCATAATAGTCAAGAGCTTCACCGGGACGAACAGTCACGGGGTCTTTGGGGAACATCTGGCACCAGTCAATGGCACCGGGCTGAGGAATGAGCGGTTTCTCGATGGTTGCAACGCCCAAATTCTCGACAGTGGCTTCATCGGGCGATTTCCAGCCGGCAAAGCAATAAACCGTCTGAGGTTTCTCATTTTCATCCTGAGGATTGCGTTTCAAATCAAACTCATAGGCATAGTAATGGGTTCCATCATCGAAAGAAAGTTTGCCGACATACTCATCGTTTGCATTGCTCAGGTCAAACTGGTCATTCAAGACGGCCTCTACGCCATACCACCCTTTGGAACCAAAATTTAAGTCTTTCGGCTTGCTGGCAATGTGCCGAATGCCGGACGAGACGACATTTAAACAGCACGAGTTCGCCGTCGTGCAGCCATTGATATAAATCTGGCCATAAACGTCATGACCGGTTTTCGGCTTTTCGGTATAGGACTCGCTGCCATCGACGATGCCGCACTTGTACTGATTTTGGCCATCCCCCCACTTAAAGCCCGATGAAACCGTGAGTTTACCGACGGAATCCCGTTTGAATTCTTCGCCCTCTTTGACGATTCGACTTTCGGTTCCGCAATAAACCTTATCACCGTCGTCAAGACTGAAACCATAAACGACCTGATAATCGCCTTCTTTGGCCGGAGCCTTTACTGTCACCTTATACTCGGCATTATTGTCGGCTTCTTTGTCAAAAGCGGCCTCAGTAAACACGAAATCGGAAAGTTCGTCCTCCGAAGTTCCGACGCCGACCCATGCCTTGACGCCCTCAAATCCGCCGTCCTTGAGTTCAACATCCTGAGCATAAACCTGTCCTCGATATTCGAGGTCCGTCCCCGGCGTCACTTCTATGGGATCGGATGGGAACATCTGGCACCAGGTAATCTTTTTATCAACCGGCGTGCCCTCTGAATTCGAAACGTACCAAGTCACGGCATCGGTCGCAGAAAACGCCGTGTCATCGGACGTGTCGCAATAGGTCCATGTTTTTCCACCATCCACGGACATGCGATAAAACACGGAGTAAGTGCCTTCTTCATCTGTCTTGAGGGAACTCATAAACTCATCGTGATTTTCGCCGCCGCTGCCATCGTAATTAGGATTGACCGAGGCTGCCAGCCACTCGAATCCTTCGGCAATAGCAGCCTCATCGGCCAAAGCCGGAGAACCATAACCGATTTCAGCCTTCAAATCGGTGCAGCGATTTTGATAATTTGTACATCCCTCGACATAAGCCTGTGCAAAAATGAACTCCGTATCCGCGCCCGGTTTTGTCGAAATGCGCGTCTCACCATTCATGATGCGGCACCATCCGACGGTTTTCACATTTTCTGGTTCCGGGGCGACGACCACAGTACCGGTATCGGTCATATTAAAGCCGTCATCTGAACCGGTTCTGTCGCAGTATTTCCACGTTTTTTCATCGAGACTGAAGCGGAAAGCAACGCGATACGAGCCATCGGCAAGCGTCACATTGTCCGCCATATATTCATCGTTATTCGCAGCTTCCTCACCGGCAAATGCCTCGTTTCGTTTGGCTGGTTTCCACTCGAAGGCGGAATCATCGGCGGCATCCGCCGGCGCAACGCCGACCTCGGCAAAGATGCCGCTGTGATCTGACGATGAACCCGTTTTGGAGTCTTCAAAGACCTGAGCATAAGCAGAAATCGGTTCACCGGACTTAATTGCCGACTCAACCCAGGTCAGCCTGCACCAGTCGATTTCTGTGGGTTCCACCGCAGCCTCAAGGTACTTGAACTGACCGGCGTTCAGCGATTTGTCGCCGACTTTCACGAAGACATCGACGGTACCGGTTCCCTCCGGTGCAGCCGCCGAGACTTTGTCCGCCGTTGCCGTCACCTGCGACACGCACTGACTTCCAAAACAAACGGCCGTCGCCTTGTCCAGGTTCTTTCCGGAAACTGTCACAACCGTTCCTGCCTTGCCGCTGGCCGGTGTGATACCTGTCACGGACGGCACCACGACAACGGGATCGTTCGGTTTCGTCGGATCTGTCGGATCGTTCGGTTTCGTCGGATCTGTCTGAATAGGATCACTTGTAGTCTTTTTTCCCGCATCATCGCCACATCCGGCAATGAGCAAACATGATACTAAAACTAATAGACCTCTGCGGAACTGGTTCATATTTTTCTCCCAAAAAGCAAAAAGCTGTCAGCGAAAGACCCCATCTTTATAGCGAATTTTCGCCTCAAATATAGTGATATTATGTCTTTTTTTCGGCGCCTGGCGCCCAAAGGCCGCTACGGCGCCCGTCTGCCGCTATTCGCCAAAGCGAATACGCGCCAGAAACATAATGCGGGCGCCGCTAATCGCCATACGGCTCATACGCGTCGCGGTTCTATACGCCCGTCACGTTCAAAAAGGCATTGTCTACAGCAGAACGACACCCGTTAAAGTCATTTCCAAGAAGGTGACGGGCCTCGTCCAAATCACGCGATGCCAAAACAGCATCCGTCTGAAGACATCCGCGCATAAGGCGAAAAAGTCCGTTTCCTGCATGTTTGTTTATCATCATGTCGAGCTGTGAAATGGCCTCTGCCCGGCGCCCAAGGCGCGCCAGGCTCTGAACCACGATGAGACTCAGCCCCTCACTTTCGAGCGAATGGCTCAAAAGGTTTCTCAAAATGAACTCATACGACGATTTCTCAAGCTGGTGACCGAGAACATCGCATAACTTCATGCATGCACGGGAATAGTACGGATCAGCCGAAAGCGCATACGTCAAATGCTCTGCAATCCGTCCATAAGGCATCGGGAGCCCCTCGCGCTGTGCGCGACGCTCGATTTCCCTCATGTTCATCCAATTGGCATACGCATGGAAGCTGTCCGTTCCGACCATCTCGCGAACTGGTCCAGCCCATTCATCGGCCTTTCGGCTTGTAAAATGGCTCAGCAAACGCGCACCAAGGCGAACCAGAGCGAGTTGTATTTCATCGCGCTGACACGTTTCATATCCGCAAAATAGCAGATTCATGCGCGCGACATCGACCATATTAACGCTCAAAATCAGGCCGCTTTCATCGTCCATGATTCGCCCCGTCAGGGCAATATCACCGCCAATCGATCGCGTTGCATCGACAATCCAGCGCGTTTCCGGAAGGGAATAAAAAACCGCAAATGCACACGAATTCTTGCCCACAGAATATTCAATCTGCTCATTTTCGCGAACAACGAGCATCTGCGGAACGGAAATAAACTTCTCATTCAGAGCTAAAATTTCCGCCAAATCCTCGCACAACTGCCGACTCAGACCTGCAAGCTGGAGGTCAAAACCGGCACCCGTGCCCAGAGAATAACAGACGACGAATCTTGTCTCTTCCGATGCCATCCGCTGTCCTTACTGAAGAGTAATGTCAATGCTGGTTGATGCCATATCGGAGAGTTCCGGAAATGCTCCGTTACGTTTCGCTTCATTGACTTCAATCAGAGAAGGCGCAATGCAGGTCAGAAGATTTTGGTTCATCTCATTATCAGGAAGTATCTGACTATTGTTGAGGATAAGTTTGAGCGTGCCGACTTTATGCCGTCGCATACAAGCCAAAAGTCCCTGACGACGAGCGAAAAATGCTGATTTCATCTCGATTTCAAGATCTTCAGACACTTCAAACGCTTCACCGCGCTCATTGGTTTCAAGATCGAGTTCATGCCATGTAATCCCGACTTTGTCCGCACCTTCTTTGAGCAAAGGAACGCGAAGATTAAGTTTGGAAACTTCGGGGCGGAATGTCACTATACGAGTATCATATCCGTCCGCAACGATCGTCGCCCAAACTTCTCGTGAGTCGTTTTTAAGCTGAACATTGACCGGAGAACTCGTGATATCGTCTTCAAAAACGAGTTCTTTCGGGAGCTCGCCACCGCCTTCTTCCATCGAGAACATCACCATGGCATCCTCAGGAACAGAGGTGAGTGAAAACGACACATCATTTGAGAACTTCATCGTGGCAGGTGTAAATGGCGAGAGCAAGTTCTGAGGCAGAGTCTTTGTCGAAGCAATGACATCGGTATCCTGAGATTTGAGAAGCGTCGGTTTGTTCGGATCTTCACTGACGACTGAACAAACGCTGCCCATACCCTGGATACGGCCATTCGCGGCTTTCCAGCACCACTGCGATGTATCGGTTCCTGAAAACACGCCGACATCGACCTGTGAACCGTCTTTTTCCAATGAAGCGAGTGATATCATGCCATCTCTCATCACTGGAATGATGTTCGAATCGGCATGGAAGCCCGAATTTGCGCCAACCATTTGAATGCCGCGAATTCTCGGCGCCATCATCATCACTTTTCCACTTTCTCTTTCAATCACGGCACGGCCATCAGCCGATGCCAAATAGGTATCAGAACCGATCCAGTGCAGACGGTTTTGCAACAATTTTTCTGAAAGCGGAAGGAGCATTCCCGTCGAAAGTTCAAGGATACCGGCAGACGTTACAGCAAATTTGCCATATCGATCCGGAGTAACCCATTCAATTGCTTTTTGAGCGCTCACGCGAGAGGTTGACAGACCGGTCTCGACGTTCATCGTCAAAAGTCCTTTTTCACCCCAGAAAATCGCGATGTTTGAACGTTCAGCCATAACGATACCGCGAAGCGATATGTCGCGAAGTTTTTCCGTCATCGAGGTGAAAACCGTTGAAACGACACCATCTCCGATGCGTTCCGTGCGAAGACGTTCATTTTCATAGTGCCAGAGCAAGCCGCTGCGAGCAAACGCAATCACCACGCTGGATGGATATTGGCGCATTGATGTCACGCCGTCTTCCGTCTTCGAGAAAAGTTCCCAGGAATTATCGTTATATCGAATCAACGCATGGCGTTCGTCTTCATCCCAGGTGACATCGGCAACCGGAAGCGAGAGCTGATGTGTTCCAATGACAGAACCGGTCTTCCAATTCATCCAACTCAGTGTTCCGCCTGAAACTACGAACCCCGCCTGACCTTTCGGGGAGACGTTCACCTGCTGAATCTGTGTTGCAAAATGCTGATTTGCGACGAGGCTGGCCTGAGAAATATCCCAAAGCACCAGTTCCATGCCTTTTTGATGATTATCGATGAGGACAGCGAGCTGTGAACCACCGACGAAGAAGCTGGCGACATTTTCAAGATTTGATTTTTCCTGATTCAGGCTCACAACGCCATCGGCCGTCACTTTCATCGGGACGCCATCTGAAATTCCGACCAGTGAACCATCCGATGCATCCGAAGCGACAACATCAAACTTCGGGGAAAGATTCTGGCTTAAATGAACGGCCCGAAGATTATTTCTGGCATCGACATGATACCAGTCGGAAGCCGTCACGAGATCGGTTCCCTCCGCACTTCGCATCAGCCGAAATGCTTTGGTATCAGCTCTCAGCCCTGTATCATCCGCAATTTGCACGGGTTCCTTGGCCACACTGCCTTCACCCTGACGAAGACTGCCGCGACACAAAACACTCCATCTGCCCTCGGAATCAGCCACACAGGCATAAAGCGTATCTCTTGTACAGCCGAGTTTGGGTGCATCAAGACTCGCGCTCAAAACCTGTCCATTGTTCAGCAAATGAATCGAATTTTCGCTGATATAAGCATAGTGACCTGCATATACGCCGTGACATGGAATGGCATCCACAGGAAGCGCCACATCATTGGCCGCGTAATTTGAACCGTCCAACAGATTCACGTGACGAACTACCGGCGGCTGATTCATGCCCATCGGGACAAGATATACGACGTCCGTTCCGGAAACATCAAACCCCTTCCCGGCATATCCTTCCAATTTTATGACAGCGGCTGAATTAAAGCCCTGGTCTTTTTCAAGATCGACCTTGTGGAGACCATTTTTGGCATCGACATACCAGACAACTTTTTCATCATCTGAAATCACGAGTTCGCGGCATCCATCAACTGTCGGCCAGAATTCAGCCACCAATTTGCCGTTTGCTTCAACAATACCGCGAGTATGAGAACACATCGCAACGACATTGCCGTTCTTCGATTTTGTCATGTGATGATATTTGCCCAAATGCGTCTGGAACGAAGTCTTCTGCGCGTAATTCACTACTTGCTTATCCGAATTCTGTGTCGACACAAAATAGGCACAAACACAAATCAAAAAGAGAAGAAGGATGGCAACCCAGAACAGGGCATGATTATGTTTCTGTCCTTCCTCGACATACTCATCATCCCCATTGTCTTTTTCCTTCTTTGCTTTACCACTCGGACGGCACTCTTCATCGCTGTAATACACTTCCGGGTGAAGAACATGCTCGCTGACTTCAACTTCATTTTCCGGCACCATACGTCCCAAACGGGCACGTTCACTCAGCCGAATCTCGCCATCCGCCTCTTCGGCCCCCTCGGTATTCTCAATACCTTCTTCAGGATTGATGCCGTTCGAAGGCTGTTCAACGTCGGACTTGGCTTCTTCAGACTTGGCTTCTTCGGCTTTCGCTTTCGCTTTTTTAGCTTCGGATTTCGCTTTTTTAGCTTCGGATTTCGATTTTTTATTTTTCTTTTTCTCTGATTTCGTTTCTTTGGGTTTTGGCTCCGTTTCCGAAGGAGATTTTTTCTCCAAATCATCGGCTCCAGTCAATGCCATACCGCCCAAATTACCAAACATGGACAGAGAATCATCGCTGAAAGCATCTGCCAACGATGCAAACGCATTCGACTTGTTATCTGCCAGATTATCCAAAGAAGAAGAAAGCATATTTTCAGCACTTGCTAATGCATCTGTGCCATCTTCAGCATCCTCAGACTTGCCTTCCACTGCATCTGAAACGTCTTCTTCTACGTTGTCAGCAGCCTCTTCGCTGTCTTCGGATGCGTCCTTTTGGGCCTCGGCATCTTCGTTTTCTTCCGAGCAAGAGGCCTTAGCTTCTTCTTCAGACGCTTCGCTTTCTTCTGATGCTGAGTTCTTCTCATCTTCATCAGACGCTTCGCTGGCTTCCGGCTCAGAGGCTTTTATTTCTTCTTCAGATTTTTCGCCGGCATCCGGCTCCGTGGCCTTCTCTTCTTCAGATTTTTCGCCGGCTTCCGGCTCCATGGCCTTCTCTTCTTCAGACATTTCGCTGGCTTCCGGCTCCGAAGCCTTTTCTTCTTCTGACTTTTTGCCGGCTTCCGACAAGTCCTCTTTAGCTTCGACCTTCTCCGAGGCTTCGTTTTCTTTTGAAGCTTCGTCCGATATTGCAGGGAAAACACTGCTGTCTTCACCATCACTCAACGCCAGTTTGGCGAGTTCCGCCTTGACGTTACTCATCGTTTTTTCAACAGCCCCGGATGACATTTTTTCTTCAAGACTGTCCCAAACATCATCATCATTTTCGAGATCATCCCAGCTCAAATTGGCCAATGAACTCAAATTACCGCCATGCGGAATATCAGGCTTCTTTTCAGTCTGAGAATGAAGAGAACCCTCCCACTGTTCATCAAATTCCGAATCATCGAAAATACTGCCTGAAAGAGAAGTGTCCTGTGAGGTTTGATTCTGATTGTCCTGATCCATGAATTATTTCCATTAAGCGTCAATTCCCGTTTGGGAACTTAAATTTACAATACTGTCATTTTGGGGTGACGACAGTAAATCAATTCTTAGAATGACACTTTATTAAATTCCTTGCAATTTGAATTGGCGGTTCGAAAAAAAAAATGCCCCGTTCTCAACTCCGGACGGGGCAAAATTCAGTTCAAATCAAATTTAATATCCACGGTGATGATAGGGATAAGCCTTCAAAAAATCTCTGACTTCTGCGGCAGTATTAGAAATCAGAGCCTCATCCGATGGATTTTCGAGAACTCTGACGATCCAGTCCGCAACTTTATCCATTTCGGGTTCGCGCAAACCTCTTGTGGTCATGCATGGAGTTCCAAGACGGATTCCGCTGGGTCGGCGAGGGGGATTTGGATCATAGGGAATGGCGTTGAAATTACAAACGAGTCCGGCGCGTTCAAGCGTCGTTGCGGCTGTATTTCCATCGATATTTTTAGCTCTCAAATCGACGACCATCAAATGGCAGTCCGTCCCGCCGCTCACGATGCGAAGTCCCCGTTTGACCAGAGCTTCGGACAGGCCCTGTGCATTTTTCACAATCTGTCGTCCGTATTCCCTGAATGCCGGTCTCGCAGCCTCGCCCAAAGCCACGGCAAGTGCGGCAATCTGATTCATGTGCGGGCCGCCCTGAATGCCGGGAAATACGGCGCGATCCAAAGCCTTTGCGTGTTCTTCGCGGCACAAAATCATTCCGCCTCTCGGACCGCGTAGTGTTTTATGCGTCGTCATTGTTACGATATCGGCATACGGCACAGGATTGGGATAGACACCAGCCGCGACAAGGCCTGCAACGTGTGCAATGTCGGCAACGAGATAGGCACCGCAGCTATCCGCTATCTCACGAAGACGCGCAAAATCAAATGCTCTGCTGTACGACGTCGTTCCGATAAACAGCACTTTCGGCTTGATTTCATCGCAAACACGAGCGACTTCATCGTAATCGAGGCACTCCGTCTCACGATTGACTTCGACCTGATGCGGCTCATAGAGTTTGCCGGAAAAATTAACCTTCCATCCATGGGTTAAATGGCCGCCGGAATTGAGTCCAAGCCCGACGGTGCGATCTCCGGGCTCACACAGAGCCATATAGGCGGCCATATTTGCAGGTGAACCGCTGTAGCTCTGGACATTCGCATGTTCGGCACCAAACAGCGCACATGCGCGCTCACACGTCAGACGCTCGAGCGCATCGTTATTTTCCTGCCCCTGATAATACCGTTTTCCCGGATAGCCTTCTGCATATTTGTTCACAAAACACGATCCCAGTGCCTCGAGAACGTTATCGGAAACGATATTTTCACTTGGTATCATGCGAAGAACGTTAGCCTGTCGGTCCCATTCCTGTGCAATGATATCCCTTACTTCTGTATCCTGTTCGATCATTCGATACTTCCTTTAAAACGAGTAATGCCGGAAAACCTGCCGCCATCCCTTTGCGCGACTGCCCGGCTCCCGGCTCTATACCACGTTATTGTTTTTTCTGAAACGGTCCGAAATTGCGCAAGTTTTCGGGCAGAGCCGTATCAGGAATCTCTTTGTTCATGGCAGCCAGACGGCGCTTTCTGTTGCCGCTTCTTCGCCAGAGTGCGACGCACAATCCAAATGCCGCAAAAACGGAAATCATGAAGAAAATGCCGTCATGGGAAAAAATAGACGCGAGCAAACTTTCCTCGCGAGAAATGCTGTCCAGCCAAAGGCGGCAGGCTGCCTCGGGGGTACGTTCAAAGTTCTGTTTAAATGCCTCGTCAAAGGCAGTCCCGGAGGCAACCTGTTCGATAAGTTTCTTGACGGCCTCATCCCCGTGTGTCTTTGCCAGCCATGAAACGAAATGGGCGCTTTCGGCATAAGCCAGGTCGACGATTGTCCCGGTCTTCCCAAAAGCGGCGTCGATCTCCTGAAGATCGAGCAGCTGTCCGGACATCGCGGCTTTTCCCATGGCTTCGGCACGGCTCAGATTCCAGTCGTCCGTTGCCGTCATCGCAAGTCCTTCATAAAACCAGTGAGGAAAGTAATGATCGCCCGAATAGCGTCTGAGCGCGGCATGATTGAGCTCGTGAGCCAGTGTTCTTTCGGGCTCAATACGGCTAGTTCCATTGGATGAAAGCCGAATGAGAATGACGCCGTCACGAAGCAGCGTAAGCCCTGCGGCCCATTCCGGGGCTCTTCCATCCGATTTGACGGCATCAAAATACTGGTTGATGTCACCAAGGAGATAGACGTGAATGTTTTCGACCGTTTCGGCGGGAAGAAAGCGAAGCGTCTTTTCTCTTGCACTTTTTGCCGTTGCAATCACGCCCTGTGCTCTCTGACCATAAGATTTTGAAAAATAGAAGTGGAGTGTCGATTCGTCGCGGCTTTCGAGACCTGCCACAACCGGATGCGGCATCCTGTTTTCGCGTCCGATCCACTTCTCGATCTGAGCGTCATCAACCGTCAGGCTCAGCGTTTCAGTCTGTGTCCCCTGAGAAAAGCCCGTTTCCGGAACCGAAAAGCAGCCCCAGATCGCCATGAGAAACATGCAAATCGCCATCAGCGAATGAAAATTCTTTTTTTTCATCATTCCCTCCCTGCCCCTGCATGAACCTTTCGAGGCGGACGAAAATTGAATAATCACTCAGCTCTGGGAGTCAAATGCCGCGCCGGCCGTGAAAAACTAAAAAGAAAAGCGCGCCGTATGCCGCAGGGGCATAGGCGCGCCAGGCCGGGTGTATTGCCGCAGGCAATAGCCCGCGCCCCATCAAATCAGTTCAAAGAATAAGCCGCGACCATATCCGTATCGACCGGCCAGTCGCCATCCAGCTTCTGATTAAGGACGATGACAACGCGTTTGCTGTCGGGGGTCCAGAACGCATTGACAATGCTTATCTGAGCCACCTGAGTTTTGTTTGGATTAGCGAATATCTGGGCATAACCGAGCGTCATGCTCTGATCGCCGGCCGAGAGCGTGAGCTGCATATTTTCGCCAATGACCATGCCGCCCAGGCTGAATCCGGCGGGCGCCTTCATGCCCGCAACGTAGTTGGCGTTGATGCCGTACGGGGCAATTTCCTTGGAAGCAAGGGCTTTTTCAAGTGTCGTTCCCTTGAGCGGATAGACGACTTTCGGCCCCTGGCCTCCGACCTGATAAATGACGAGTGATTTTCCCGAAAGCTTGCTGCCCTGAACCAGGGCATAAAAGTCAGGATTTGCCCCAAAACCGAGGAACTGCATTGTGATTTTGTCCGTGTCCTGTGCCAGAACTTCAGCCGGTGAAACACTGACGGCCAGCCAGCCGGCAGCCGCCAGACATATTGCAAAAGCAACCATACGAACGACATTGCGCAGACTGAATGCTACCTTTTTCATCTTTACCTCCTAAAGTCAAAACCAGGCCTGCAGACACAGCCAAAATTTATGCCAAAATCAGCCTAAAATAAACGCCTGACGAATTGAGACCGTACTGCCCTCAAACGGTGCGAATTTCCACGTATCGCGCTTGCTGTCGAGACATTTGTTGAAATTTTCGGGAACTTCATCGGCAATTTTGTAGCTGCTGACATTCCCTTCGGGCTCAATATTGAAATTGATGTAAATTTTCTGAGGCAGGGCCGTCCCATTTTTTGCGGCTCTACGGGCGCAGTCCTGAACCGATCGACCGACGACGGCAAGACCTATCTTCAGGCTGTCGCGGGATGAGCCCGAGGCGCCCTTGACATATTTCGATCCCTGAATGCCGGCCGTTTTGGCAAAATCATCCGTTCTGTTGAGTGCAACTTTTGCGCGTCCGTCCTCCCGGACAGCTGCCTCCTGGGGTTCCGGATCGTCTTTGTTCTCATCCTTTGAACCGTAAATTGCCTGTGCCGCCTGTTCAGTTGCGCTGCCCCTGGGCTGTGACTTTTTCGTCTCTTCCCGATGTACGCGAGCTTTTGGCTCTGCAACCGGCGCCTCAACGATTTCAAAATCATCGTCGGGAACCTGTACGTCGAGATCGTCACTCGAAATAACCTGGCCGCCCACCGATGCAAAACCCGGCTGAACCTCGACTTCCTTCTCGCGGTCCTGAAGAACGATTCCGCCGACACTTGCCCCCACAATAATGACCGCAAACACGCAAATGGCGACTATCAGCCCAATTCTGCTCTTTCTTTTTTCCTTTTTATCCATTTTCTGGATATGTGCGAGCTGAATGAGCATGGAATTTTCGCTCAGCCCCTCACAGCTTTCGTCCTCCTGATTTGACTGATTTGAGGCTGCTTCATCAAATTCAGCAAAAATATCGCTGTGACGTTCTTTAATTTCGTCGAGTTTTGTCTTGGAAACGCGCGCCACGCTGCTGTCCTCAGGCTCCGAGGCAAACAGATCGTCTGCCGCTCCAAGGCCCGAAATGCCGAATATATCTTCCGCCTTGTCCGCTTCTTTGACGACTTCGGGCGGGATGAGATTGGAATTCTCGTTATCGAGATCGATTTCATCGAGATCGACAGAATCGCTTCTCTTTATTTCGGCCTGTTCCAGCCCCTGAACCATAGCAAGCATGGCCGCACCGGGCAGCATCACGGGCTCAGATGAATCGCGTTCGGGGATGCAGGCCTCAGAAGACGCGGTACCAGGCTTTGCCGGACAATTTGTTTTAGCCGCATCACGATGCCCGCCGTTATCCGCATCCTTAGGAACTGTCCCGTTTTTCACTGCTCCATTGACTTCATCGCGATCAAAAAACTGTGAACTGTCGTCATCCAGATCGATATCCGAAAGCAGCTCCGCATCCAATTCCCCCATATCATCCAAATCGATGTCGCAAGGCTCGCCCGCATCCTTTTGTCCGGGCACAATCGCGGGCACACTTTCGCACGAAACGGCCATATCAATGGCAGGAAGCGAAACTCTGTCCGTTGAAATGCTCTCCGGGCCATGAATATTCAGATCGATGCTGGGAAGCGAAACCTGAGCGCTGCTTTCATCAATCACCTTGTCCGGAAGCGACATTCCCGACAGAGAAAGCCCGGATTCATCACGAAGTTCACTCTGGGACGGAAGCCACTGGCTAATGCTTTCATTTCCGGTATCAACTGCGGCTGACTTACCGGCCCCCTCACGGACGATCTCGCCAATCTCATCACTCATATCGATGCTTATGTCATCGACAGGGACAGAAGCGAGTTTTCCGGAAAGAGGAAAACCGGAGTGCCCCGAAATTGAAGAAGGTGCAGCAGGAGCGGGAGCATTCGCGCCGATAGTGCTCAAACTGCCCGAGGAAACAGCCGATGAAGTCTCTTCCAATCCGGGAAACTTGATGCCGAAAGAGGCGGCCGGCTTGTCGGCCGTGTCAGACATTTTTGCCCCCAAAACAGAGGAGTTACCGGATTTCATCTGCGTCGTTCCAAAGGACGGTCTGATGCCATCGGTCGTTCTTCCAATCGGAGCGACACCGGAGAGCGACGGGAATGGACGAACGAGACCTGAAGACTTGCCTGAACTGCCTTCGGTCTTGATATCAGGCGTGATGGCATCCAGTGACTGGAACGACATGAGCGGTGACGGACTTTTAATCTTGGTTTCCTCCCCCGGCTCATGTTCATTTGACGAAGCGGAAGGAGAGGAGCCAAAAGCGTTGCTGCTCAAAGCCAGTTTGGTCAGGGATTCGCGCTGCTTATCGGACATGGTGCCTGTCGAGGAGAGCTTCATTTTCAAGCCGGACAAATCCGGCGAAGACTGAACGGATGAAGTCTCAGCGTCGTTTTTCTCAACCGCCTTAACACCGAGCGAAGAAGACGAAGCGCCTCCGGGCATGAATGAAAAGAGCGGAGGAAGGGAACCGTCCTCTTTGACGGGAGCCGGGGCGGGAGGCGGAGAGGGCGGGGGCGGCATCAAAAGCGCACTCGCAAACGGCTCCACTTCGATCACAGGCTTCCAGTCCGTGAAGGACTTTTTCCACAAATAACACCGGTTCACAATCGGAACCATCTTGGCGGAAAGGAGTTTTTCCTTGAGTTCGAACTCCGTAAACGGCCCAAAACTTTCACCGTTGTATGAATAATACCAAGTTGGCGTCTCACTCTGCATGCGTGCTGGCGTATTTGGCATTGAAGCGCGCCACTTGTTCAACGTTCCCGGCGTTGAATTCTCATTCTGAACAGCCGCATCCACGCGTGTTGTAATCACGTGTCCGCATTTCTGACACGTCAAGCGAAGCACATTCTTAACTATTTTTTCATCAGGAACGACATATTTTGTCTGACACTGTTCACAAACGATCCGCATGAATTTCTCACAATTAATGTTGAAACGAGGATAAGCCAAACTACCCCAAACTACATTACATAGCATTTTTATGGCGGCACTACAAAATGCATTTGAGCAAATCAAAACGAATGTGGTTTTGGCAGTGCTATTGTCCTACAGACAATACGCACAGCCGGCCGGGCTATCGGCCTTTGGCCGATACGTCCGGCCATTTCGTGCTATCGGCCTGACGGCTGATACGCACTTCATAACGGAGACTGACATTTCATCCCGAAACGGCAAAAAAAAGCCAGATCCCGAAGGACCTGGCTTTGAAATCGAGCAGCGAAGCTGCGGCATTTAAAATCAGTTACCAACGGATTTCGGATAATCGAAAACGATGGAATAACCGGCTTCGGAAGTCAGCAGATTGACCTGAATTGGCGAAGAGGTTCTGGACTTGCAATAGCTGGACTCATAATCGATGGTGAAGTCTTTTCCAGCCGTATAAGATTTGTATTCCTCACCCTTCATGGCGCCGACGCTGAACTCAAATTCGTTGCAGAGGTAATATTCATTTTCCGTACCGGCGAAGTGAGGTTCGGAAGCCTTGCAGCCGTAGAGGCAGGCGCAGGAGGAGCTGGGATTAGAACGCGGCTTGTCGGTAAATCCGTCACTTCCATTTGATTCGTTGCAATCTGCGGGCTTGCAGGTCACCGGCGCGGAGCTGGCGCAGATGGTATTGACGGCCTCGCCGATACGCTGACCGATAGCGGAAAGCACGGGACCGAACTGACCGTTCTGGCCATTATCTTTTGCGTCACCGCTGCAGACGATTTCCTTACCGGCGGAGAATTTCTCATTCTTGCAGCAGATAGGTGCATAAATCGGAGCATTTCCGAACATTTCGGCAAAGAGCTGATAGCGATAGCTCTGAGAGCCGGCGACGCCGCACCAGTTTTCGGGGAGGTTGCCATCGTAACGGATACCCTGGTCGCGGTTAATGATGGAAGCGATAATAATATCGGATTTTGCGGAAGTTTCGAGCAGTTCACGACGTTCGGAAGCGGTTCTGGCTTCAGCGAACTTGGTGGCGTACATCTGGGAATAGTATTCTTCGTTGCTGGTGATAACGTAATTGAGGAGGAAATCGTAATAAGTTTTACGACCGATCAAGCCGTTTGTGCAACCGCCTTCGGGGCAGCGAATGAAGTCGTTCGAGCTGCAGGATTTATCGGCGAGACATTTTTCGAGGGCTTTACGGGAGGTATCACCGCCGGCAACGCACCAGTCGCGGAAGAGTTTTTTGACGCCGTTATATTCGATGTAATCGCCTTTGGAGAGGGTAAGGGAGCTGCCGTCGCTGGACTGGGCGACGCGGTCGCCGTTTGTGATTGCGCAGCTGTCTTCGATATTTCGGTCGAATTCGCATTTTGCTCGGTCATCGACGCTGTAAGAAGTGAGTGAGCTGCAGTCATTTTCGTCGGTGACGAAGACGACGGCGAGGATGGAGCCGGGGCGTTTAAAGTTTTTGACGGTATCGGCGATGTTGTTCAAATCGCGTGCGGTGCTCAGGGCGCTCTTCATGGAAGCGAGTCCCTTTTCGATACCATCGCCGTCGGTGCCCATGATAGCTTCGCAGCGGAAGAGGTCTTTAATGACGTCTTTATCGAGCGGAGTGGTTGTCGTTTTACCATTTTCGTCGCTGAAATAGTCGATCCAGGTGCGGTCTTTTCCGAAGTATTTGGAGCAAACGCTTTTAACCTTGTCGACGTTGACGCTGGAGTCATTTGCGAACACTTTTTCGCCGCTTTCGAGGGCTTTTGTCTGGAAAGGCATATTTGTGCCTTTATAGGAGGTGGAAGTTGCGGCCAGACGGAAGTTGGCGTTTGCGTTCTGAAGTTTTTCAAGGAAGAAGTTGAAGTTAGCGTCAAGGCTCTGCTGTTCTTCGACCATGGAGTTGGAATCATCGATAACAAAGAGGATATCGACTTGGCGGGAGCTTCCCGAATCCTGAAGCTGTTTTTTTCCAGAGCTCAATGATTTAGAAAAAGGTGACAGTTCGTGATCGTTGCAAGCCACACCCGAAACCAATGCAGCTGCTGTCAATGCGATGCAACCTGCTGTCAACAATTTATTTTTTAACTGCATATCAGGACTCCCTCAATGACTTTGGTTAATTCGTTTGCACAATGGGCAAAAAGCAAAAAGCTTTTCATGCACATACCACTTTTTTCACATTACCATCAATTCCTCATTTTGTAAAGACCTCTCAAAACAGACGCGTCCTTGCAGTTACAGCTCAGTCGGGGCTCTGCCCAGAACCCCGCTTAAGGGCTGAGCCCTTAAGAATCCGCAATATTTTAGGTTGGTATTAGCATTTTGGGCTGCCTATCCCTTGTTCCTCGCCGGGGCCCCTCCGCCCGGCTCTCATCATTTTCTGCCTTATAATTGCGAATAATCCGTCTTTCGCCAGTCTATGCTCATATTTCAGAAGATTTATGAATCAACCTTGGCTGAGCAGTAACGAATGCAATTGTACAAAAAGAAAAAGCCCGGTAAGGCCGGGCTTGATAATCATAATCCGTCGACGTTCCAAGTGTCTGTTTTTCGAGTGTTTGTTTTTTTGTTTGTTTGAGAAGACTTTTTGGTTGTGTCTGTTTTTTTAGTGTTGGTTTTTGGTTTAGTCTCGACTTTGGTCTCAGGTTTGGACTCGGGTTTGGTCTCGACTTTGGTGTCGGGTTTGGACTCGGGTTTGGTCTCGACTTTGGTGTCGGGTTTAGAATCGATATTTGCTGGTGCAGAGGGGGTTGGTGCGGGTGCGATTTGATTGTTATCCGGTCGTGGCGCATCGGGATTTCTGGGTCTGTCGCCGCGCATACGCAGTTGTCGTTGCATGGTGATGGTGACAGAGGGATTCATTGTGATCCTGGCGATGATCGGAAGTTTGTAGTCGTCATAACCATCGGCTTTGAGGATAAGATTCCATGGTTTGGGCTGGCCTTCGATGGGGACGGCGATAGGAGAAAGACTGATCGGAGTTTTTCCGAGTTCTTTTCCGTCATCAGCGGAAATGACCGTGGCGCCTTCCGGCGTGCTGCTGAGCATGAAGGTGACTCGCATGAGTTCGGATGTTCCATGTCCCATGCCGAGTGCAGCACCTTTTTTAAGCTGCTGGACGTAAACAGGGAGCGTTTCTGCGGTCTCTTCCGGAGCCGTTTTGGGAATAGCGACTTTGAATATGACGATGAGAATAATGACAAAAAGGACGACGACAATGCCGATAATTATCAGCATTTGAGTGTTCATTTTCTGAACGGTTTCGTTCATGAGCTGAGATTGGACGGGGGCTTCATCGACGAGGGTTGTACGCGTGATGGTGCGATGTCGTGAAGTTTTTCCGGCCAATTTTGCGGCATTGTACTCGTTGATGAGAACGGTGTCGGAGACGGCATTGAGGGCATCGGTGAGTTCATTGGCGTCTTGATAACGCTGGGAAGGGTCTTTACGGACGCATTTGACGAGGATGGCACCGAGGGTGCTATTTTTGACCCATTCTTCGATATCGATTTCCTTTGGCGTCATGATGTACATGGCGACGTCCATCGGTGTTTCGCCTTCGGCGGCCTGATAACCCGTGATCATTTCAAGGGCCATGAGACCGATGGCAAAGACATCGGACGAGGGCTCGGCTTTTTTACCGCGAAGGCGTTCGGGGCTCATGTAAGCCGGTGATCCCATAAAGGCCCCGGTCTGAGTGAGTTTTTCAGCGCCGAGCTGTTCTTCGCCGCATGTGACTTTTGCAATACCGAAATCGAGGACTTTGACCTGATAATTTTTAGACTCGGGTTCTGCCCCGAAAAGACTGATGTTGGCGGGTTTGATGTCTCGATGAACAATTCCCTTTTTATGAGCTTCGCCAAGGGCTTCCAGCATTTGGAGGAGAAGTCTTTTGGTTTCAAGGAAATTGAATGTTTCGAGTCTGGCGAGATGCTCGTCGAGGGTCGTGCCTTCGAGGAATTCCATGACGTAATAGAGGATATTGTCAGCCGTGACACCACTGTCAAAAATCTTAACGGCATGTTCATTGTTTATGCAGCTGCACAGTTCGATTTCGCGCTGAAAACGTTTCTGTGCCTGTTCATAATCGTCGATATTATGCTTGAGCGTTTTGACGGCAACTCTGGCATCATTGTTCTGAATATCGCGGGCTTCATACACAATACCGAAACCGCCTTTGCCGATGCTTTTGACGATTTCATATCGATCTTTGAGCATGAAACCGGGGATGAGTTCGCTTTTTGAAACGATTTTTTCGAGCGCAGAATCGCCGATACCGACAAAAGTTGTTTTGGGAACAGGTTGTTTATCCTGAGGCTGATCCGAATTATCCGAAGCGTCGTCAAAAGCATCCTGAGAAAAGTCATCCAATTCCTCAAGAGAGGCTTCCGGGGACAGGCTATTATCATTTAATTTGTTTTGTTTATCCATGGTTTGTGCCTGAAAATGAACAGGTTATACGAACACATATAAATTCAATATCATAAGTTAAAAAATGAAGCAAAAAAGTAGTTTGGGCGTATGAAAAAGAAGTGAGAATAGCTGTAGTACTGAACATTTGGCGTGAAATGGTGGATGGAATAAAACATACATGAAACCTTATGTATGTATATGTAAGTGTGTAAAATGTCGTGTTAAAAAATTTATGTGTTTGGAAGAAAATTTGTTATTGTGGAGTTTTAGAGTCAGGGGGGGGAATCACCGGGTAAAGGAAAGGTATTCATGAACGCAGGCAAGGTAAAAAATTTCGTTCTCGACACCAACGTTATTCTTCATGATCCACAGGCCATAACCAAGTTTGGCACGAGCAACGTGATCATACCGATTTATGTTGTGGAAGAAGTGGATAACTTCAAGAAGCAGCTCAATGAGCTGGGACGTTCGGCCCGTCAGTTCAGTCGCACACTGGATGATTTCAGGGAAAAAGGCAATCTTGCCAAGGGCGTGAGGATGCCGTCAGGCGGTCTGCTTCGCGTCATTCCGACGGAACGCCAATATCTTCCGCAGGATAATATTGCGACGAGCAAAAATTCGCCGGATACCCTGATCATGAGTGTGGCCCTGCGTGTTCAGGCGGAAGAGCCGGATATCCCGTGCATTTTTATTACAAAAGATACGAATCTTCGCATTCGAGCCGACGGCATGGGGCTGGCGAGTGAGAACTATGAGGAACGTGGATTTTCCATCGATGAGCTGTATCCGGGTGCCGTTGAACTTCATGTCGATGGCGATATCGTCAATGAACTGTATCAGGCTCGCGAAGTCGTCATTCCCTTCAAAGAATCCGAGCGTGTGGCCAACGGTTTTGAATGCCCCGAATTATCCGAGGGACTCGACGAATCGCAGTCTGTTTTCTACGCCAATGAATACGTCAATCTCATCGATCAGTGCGGCGGCAATCACATGGCTCGGCTCATGCCGCATCAGAACAAGATCGTTTCTTTGGCTTCATCCCGTCCCGGTTTTGGCGGATGCTGGGGCATAAAACCCCGCAATAAGGAACAGCATTTCGCCCTGGACTGCCTGCTCGATGACAACATCAAACTCGTGACACTCGTCGGCAAAGCCGGTACCGGAAAAACTCTCGTGGCTCTTGCCGCAGGTCTTCAGAAAGCAACCGAAGAACAGGCCTACAGTAAACTTCTCGTTGCTCGCCCGATCTTCCCGCTCGGCAAGGACGTCGGATATCTTCCCGGCGGTATCGAGGATAAACTCAATCCCTGGATGCAGCCGATTTTCGATAACGTCGAATACCTGATGGGGCTTAATGATGAGGATAAACGCCGTGGCCGTCGCAGCTACAAAGAACTCATCGATATGGGCCTTCTCCAGATCGAAGCATTGACTTACATTCGAGGCCGTTCGATTCCAAATCAGTACATCATCGTCGATGAGGCTCAGAACCTTACGCCGCATGAGGTTAAGACGATTATCACGCGCGTTGGTCAGGGAACAAAAGTCGTTCTGACTGGCGATCCGTACCAGATCGATAATCCTTATGTCGATGCTGACAGCAACGGTTTGACGTATGTGATCAATAAATTCAAAGGTATCGATATCGCCGCAACCGTTACGTTATCCAAGGGCGAACGTTCGAAACTCGCCGAAATTGCATCGAATTTGTTGTAATTTGGAGCGCGCCTATGCGCGTGGCGCATACGGCGTGCCTGGCGGCCGCTATTCGCACTTGCGAATACGCGGCCGCATTTTTTTTGAAAAAAAACTTGCGCACATTGTCCGACACGCGTATAAGGCCGCCTCGTTCGACGGGCTGATGAAAAAGAGCCTGCGACAATCTTGAAAACCGAAGAAGAGAGAGAAATATAAAGCAGAAGTGCGAGCCTAAAA
>JAZRVP010000259.1:0-48418 GCA_045599245.1 Myxococcota bacterium | reverse complement strand
ACTGAATATGGCAGAGTATTTCACAATTTTTAGGCAGAAATTGACGAGAACCGGGGGTGGGGCCACGGCGAGGAACAAGGGATAGGCAGCCCAAAAGGCTTATACCATCTAAAAATATTGAGGATTTCAAAGGACTCAGTCCTTTGGCGGGGGGACGAGGATTTTCGCCATCCAGTGAATGGCGAAAACCACAGAGCCCAGTGAGCAAATGGAATGAACGAGTTGGAGAGCCGACAGGCTCGGGAAACGAAGTTCATTTCATATTGCGGACTGAGGACAGGGGCAAAGCCCCAGCGGGGTTCGGGGCAGAGCCCCGGTTGAATAGTAACTATATAACTACTCACCATGATTAATTTGCAAATCTTTTAAAATATGATCACCCCTTCCCAAAGGAACCTCTGAATAAAACACAATGTACACAATTTTAAGGCAACAAATGTGGAAAGCCAGGGAGAGGCCGAGAAGGCTGGCGTCCAGTGGACAGCTGGCATCGCAGAACCCAGTGAGCAAATGAAATGAACGAGTTGGAGAGCCGACAGGGTCGGGAAACGAAGTGCATTTCATATCAGAACACCAATAAAACCATCACATTTCCTCAAAAATATGCTATAAGCAATCATCATGACGCTGTCAAATCAGACAACCGTTCTTACTTTTGCTTTTTTAAAGGAATTTGTATGAAAAAAATCCTCTGCACATTACTCACAATTTTAACAACAATCACCTTTACCGCATGCGCAGAATCTGATTCTGACAAAACAACTCAAGATAACTCAAATCAGAATCAAAACACTAAGCAAAACCAAAACACTGAGCAAAACCAAAACACTGAGCAAAATAAATCACCTGACCAGAACAAAACTCCCGATCAAAACCAAAATCCTGATCAAAACAAATCACCTGACCAGAACCAAAATCCAGATCAGAACAAACCCTCTTCAGGAACAGTTGATTACTGCACTTTGAATTGGCATGAACCCTCTATGACATTAAATGATGCTTTCACAGCTTATGTTCAAGTTCATCTTGACGGTGTAACAGGAACCTCGGGTTCTCACAACGGCCTTCGCGCCCAGTTCGGCTATATTGGTATCGAGGAATTTCTTAGCAACATATCCGCAGGCGTTGATGCGATTCACTGGGTGGACGCACAGCGAAATGATAAATTTGGCGGCGAAAATTCGGACAAATATGACGAATTTATGACATCCGGCATCAAAGTCAACGATGCTGGCAAATATGGCATCGGTTATCGCGTTTCAACTGATGGAACGAACTGGACCTACTGCGGCGTCAACGGCATCATCACAGACATCAACACTCTGGCCACAAATGTCGGTTTTATCGATGTAAACGCCCCCGCTTCTCAACAAACGAACGTAAACATCACTTGGTGCATACTTAAATACGCCGAAGATATAACCAACGGCTCCGAATTCGTCGCATACGCCCAGGTTTACGCTGAAGGCGTAACTGGTTCAGCCAACAGCCACCAAGGAATCAAGGGCGAGTTGGGTTACGTCAACGTCGACGACTATCTGAACAGTGGAGCTGAAATAACATTTGGTTCAGCAAAACGAAACGAACTATTTACAGGCGACGGCTACGAAGCCAACGACGAATACATGAATGACGGCAACAAACCAGGCAAAACAGGCTGGCATGCACTGCTTTACCGATTTTCCGGTGACGGTGGCGCAAACTGGATCTATTGCGGCAAAAATGGCCCGATCACGTCCATGGAAAACATCGCAAGTGAAATATACAGCATCGAAGTAAAATAACATCATAATCATAGTGAAGGTCTGAATAAAACATTATTTAATGCATCAGATGAGGAAAGCCAGGTTTTAGGCTCCAGTGCTCCCCCCAAAAAATAAATTATTCAGACCTTCCATTGATGATAAATAATACATCTGACGCGCTATGGCATAGCCATACGCGCGCCAAAGGCGGCTATTGGCAATGCCAATACACCGCCTGCCCCACCCGCCCGCCTCTCGTCGGGCACCCGCCCCACTAGGGGCGGGAAATGCTTCACTGCGTTCGCATTAAACATCCCATAACATCATTGCCCGTCGGGAAACAATATCATCTACTATTATTCAATATCATATTTGCAAGCATCACTGTTCTGTCCAAGTGACCCCGTTGTATATTTGAACTGAATTTCAATATCAGCAACATTATCCCATTCAATCCTGCTATTCTCACCTGCGTTTGGATCAAAAACGATAGAATAAGTTGCCATGAGCGGATAACCTCTCATATCGGTATATGACGTTCCACCAACAAATTCGGTTTTGTCATTCATGGCATATTCAGTATCCTTGGGGACTTCATAAATGCTGGCAACAAGACCATCGGCAAAAGGCTTGGAAACAAATGTCGAATAACGACCATACGATGTTCGGCTTCCAATGGAGGCGACAATCGCATCAATTTTTTCATGACAAGACAAAAGCTGACTCTGACCGCCATAAAATATTGAAATCATCGGATTATAATCACCGGATGAAACGATTTCCCGCCCAGATTTTGAAACCATTCGAACTTTTATTTCATCAATTTTTGCATTGCACGAATTCGATATATTCGCGAATTTGTCCGTCAAAGTAAACGTTCCACTATAATAATCACCTTTGAGAACTTTACCAACGGATCCCGCAACCGAATAACGTATCTGCGAACTGACAGGAATCGTTCCAATGCTCATCATTTCCTGAAGACGTACATCACTCGACTGATGATTAAACTCAGTCGAGGCAATGTTTAAACGATTCTTGAGAGAAACAACGACGGTGTTTGACGACTGTTTTCCAGAACCGCAATTATCCGTCAAATCATTGAGTTTCTCATAGATTGCGCGTAATTCGTTCGTTCCGCGAGCCATATAAAGAGCACGTCGAAGCTCAACAAAAGGTCTTACCGTCATATACTCAATGGCAGCCAGATAATCAGAAAGATCATTTCGAGCATATTCGATATATTTTTCAACTGATTCAAGGTCGGAAGCATACTGGAAGAAACTCGATGCAGACATCAACAAATCGCGATTATCACGATAACGAGCAGCTTTACTGTCGTATTGGGATGCCAGCATTTCCGCCTGTTCACAAACGTTTAGATAATGCTTCAGTGCGAGTTCTCGTGAAATATCCTTTGACAGTACGTTACTATATAAACGAATAAGATCCAGCACTGAATTCATATACTCAGTTCTCTGTAGCTCAAATTCAGCAACCTGCTTGGAATAAGTATCCTGCTGCTCCGCAGCAACAAGCAAATTTTCGTTATCAGCTTCTAGTACAGATATTGCTTCAGAAATCTCATCCCCGGACAGTTCTTTGTCATCAACCACCTGCTTGATAGCTTTGATAACCTTTTTATGTTTATCCGCAAGATCGGCCAGTTCAGATGATGTCAACTTATCATTCAAACCAACGCCAAATGAAAAACCGGCAGCCGCAACTTCTTCAGCAATATTTATTGCAGAAAGTTTTGCATTTGTCGCAATAACACTATTACTTGTTATTTTAGTTTCAGTATTACTAACATTTATAACCACTAGAGGAAGACGATCTAAATTTAAGTTTGAATCATTATAGACAATATTTTTTGCTCCATAATAAATTGTATCAAACACACCTGCCTGGGTATTCAAATTTAAAGACATTTGCTGAATACCAAAAACTCCACCAATAATAGATGCACCAATATCAAAGGTTGTCTTTTCAGAATTCATGACATACCAATCCTTGATGGCTTTCGCCTGAAGATCTGCTTTCTGTTTTGCAGTTTTCGCAGTTTCCGCAGCAGTTTCCTTGGCCGCCGCAACAATTTCAGATTGATAGTCTGACATTAAACTTAAATTATCCTTGATAACATCAATCAACTTAACATTTTTTTCATTCAGTTGCAGCAAAGTGTCGGCATACCCCTGCAGAGTTGCAGAAGTATTCTGCAATTTGGAGCGCATGACATCATATTCCGACAAAGCCGTCTGGTAATCGCGATCTGCAATTCGGAATTCCTGAATCGCAACACCTGCTAAACTGACATTCGCAGACGTTGTATAGCTGACATTGTCACCATTCAGACTTAAATCCCCGCCTAAACACAAACTAAGCGTATCCGTCGTTTTAGAAGCACCTTCAGCCAGCTTCTTCAAAAAACATTCATTGACATCGGATACCTGGCTAATTGAGATTTTCTTCCCCTTTGAATCATTTTCAGCCAACGGATCCCCGGGTTCCGAGTTGCTAGCTAGCGCAAAACCGCAAAAATAGGGCGCCGTATATATTTTGCATGTATCAATATTATTCTGACAATCCAATGGATAGCCACAAATATTGACAATTTCTGAACGCAACTTTTCAAGAGACGACAAATAATTATCATTTATGCTTAAAACACTTTCTTTGCGTTTCTGCATGTCGGTAAAAACAGATTCTCGTTTCTCAACGGCTTTGCTGATGGATTGAAGTGCCTCATCCTTAACAGCTCCAAGTGCGGTTTGCCCCTTTTCCGTAAGCAGACGCGTATCTTTAAAGATTTCACCATCCCGCATAAAAACAAGCGCTTCAAAAGGCTGGTCAAGAGAATCGAGCTTCATCATGACATCAGTCAAATTCGTACCATAAGCAGCATTGAGAGACCCCTGATCAGCTTTTAGATTCAGTCCGGATTCAATCATGCCAGCCAAATAGAGATCAAATAGATAATGGCGAAGTTCTTCAGCGGTTTGAGCACGCTCAATATCGACTTGAGAAAGGACATCGTAACGCCTTGCACTCAATCCCAGAGACTCAGAAACATTCTGCCAAGCATCTCCAAGTTGACTCAGAATGCCATTCCTCGCTGAACTGAGCGCCGTCACTTCATTGCCACTTTCATCCACCAAACTTTGCGATAGCATTTCTAGCGTCGTTTGCATGAACTGACGTCCCATAATACCGCGATGAACGTCAAGAACCTCCGTGCGATACCGTTCAAGTAAACTGCGGTTAAAATTATCCATGATCGAAGCTGCAAAAGAATTGTCATAGACTGCCCCTTCAAGCCAGGACTTGCGAATCTCTGTATCCTTGTTCCAGGACATGTACTGATAGGAAAGCGTCGATTCATTAACAAGTGATGACCAATTATTGAGAATATCAGCTCTCTGTTCACCCGTAAGTGACTTCTCAGTGAGATAAATCCGTGAGAACAAATCGGCTGCGCACACATATTCCGGATGATCGGCACAAAGGTCACACTCGGATGTCAAACAAGTTTGACTGAAATCATCAAAATTCGTGATTTCTTTATTGCAAACCTCAATGGAGACTTTCTGAGATGATGAATCGGCGGCAAGAACCTTCTGCAAAACTGCAAATAACCGGGTGTCGTCTTCTGAAATGCGTTTGGCTGCGCGATTTAAACAGAACAACTGTTGAGAAGCGGAAAGCATTTCAAAATCAGCCAAATCCTCCGCATCATCACACATAGAATAACTTTCACAAATTACTTTTTCATTTCCATCAAGAGAATCACATCCCGCAAGTGGAATCTCATAACCTGACGTCATCAGTTCATGCAGCTTCTTATAATCATCGGATGCACAAACTTTGACAGGCACATCTTCAAGGGACCTAATTTCAGTATTATCCGCACTCGCAGTGTAATTATGAATATTATGTTCATCCACTACAAATTCATCAATTTTAGAAACACTGAATGAACCAATCATGGATGTTTTATTCCATTCTTTCTTAATGTTCTCAGGCTTAGAAATATCAAAGCTGCTTTCGCGATACAGCCCCTCAAGGCGATCAATGACCGTGCCGTAAAAAGTTCTGCTACGTGCATCAAAATCACTAAACTCAAGGCGCAAATTGCGATTGACCCTACTCGATTTATCAAAGAGAACACTGCCAAATGGCGCAAAATCATTTGTCGAAAAAACCGTCGCAAAACAAGCTGTTTTGTTCTGACAATTTGATGCAATATCTTTTTGTTTAATTTCAACTTTTGCCCATGTTTCTATTGGTTTATTGGCATTATCAAAAGAAACATTTTCTGGCGAAAAGATATCAGCACTGCTGACAGGAAAATAAACCGTCAAAGCTTCTATTTCATCAAAAGACTTTGCATTGGAAGGAACGACATCAACAGCCATTCGAATGGGTAAACTAATTCCCGAGAGAATGTCATTTGGATTGACGTAACCACGGAATAAGCCGGAAACAACCTGTTCAGGGCTCACTGTCACATCCAAATTACCGGCACTGGTTACAATCTCGGCAACTTGAGCATGAGTCGTATTGTCACGAAACATATTATTCTTTTTAAGAATACTCGCGGCATCGACATCAAAATCATAGTGATAAGAGTGATTAAGAAATTGTTTAGCAGTGGCCTTTTTTAAAACAGGAAATGCAGATGATGTCGATTTTACCGCATAATAGATCGGTCCATAGTCTTTACCGCTAACAAATTGAGCAACATTTTCCCCTTCATAGATCATTGAATTAACACGGCTAAGATCTAGATTGGAAATTTCAACTGTATTTCCGGATAAATCATTACTACCAACAATAGACTTCGAGAAATCAGCAAATTTATCGACACGATTTTCCAATTTTGTTCTCAACAAATTGGCTTCAATTTCTGATAAATCCTCACCAGCATTTGTTATTTTCTTTTCAAGATTTGTAAGCTCGCTCAAATAATCCGAATTCACGCATATACCGCGAGAAGCGAGGCAGTGATAGCCATCGCCGCATTGCAATTCGTCATTGTCGCATTCAACGGTACAAATTCCATGAAAGCAAAAACTACCGGTTTTACAGTCAGTATGCAGCGCACATGCACTGCTTGAAGAAATTTCAAAAGAAATATCAGCAACCTCTTTGTGGGGCGGATCGACGGGATCGACAGGACCGGGTGGATTATCAGGTTTAGAACCAGAATCAGAGCACCCTGTATTTAACGCGAGCATCATAAGGGATAATGCACATACAAACTTAATTTTATTCATATCAGTCCTCTCGAACGAAACAAAGTAAAGGTGTGTCAAGCGACATCAGAATAAGGAAATTCCGAAATGTCAAAGCGAATGTCAAACCGGGGCACGCCCCAGCAACACCCACAAATGGCGGCACGGTGTATTGGCGGGTTCGCCAATAGCCGTGCCCGGCGAGCGTATGAAATAGCGAGCCATTCCATATCGATAATTATTGAATATCGTAGTGACATTTGTTGTTACTCGATCCCGTCGTATATTTAATTTGAAATTCAATATCCGCAACATTATCCCAGTTGATTTTGCTATTTTCGCCCTGTGCAGGATCGAAAACAATCGTGTATGTTGCCATCAGAGGATAACCGTGAAGGCCATTATATACTGTAACATCTGAAAAGTCGGCGTCATCCGCCAATTTATATACTTCATCGGCTTGAACATCATATATACCGGCGTTCAAACCATCAGCAAAAGGTTTACCGCTAAAGGTTGAATACTTTCCAAATGTCGTTCTACTTCCAATAGAACTAACAATTGCATCAATTTTCTGATGACAAGAAAGAAGTTGACTCTGTCCGCCATAGAATAATGAAATAGAAGGCGTCACGTCATTTGTTCGTATTTTTTTACCGGGCATGGAAATAAAACGTACACGAATTTCATCAATTTTAGCATTACAGGACTCTGCAATATTTGCAAAACTGGATGTTAAACTAAATGATCCGCTATAAAACTCGCCTTTAAGCTGTTCTCCAACGGATCCCGCCGTTGTATATCGAGCCTGGGCGTTCACGGGAAGCGCTCCTTTGGCAAGCATCTGATGGAAACGAACAGCCGGTGAAAGGCCGTCAATCCTTATATTTTCAATCCCCATACGGCTTCGAAGTGAAACGACAACCTTGTTATCGGAAGGTTCTCCACTTCCACATGTATTGTTAATATCATTAATCTGCACAAATAATTCTTCTAAGTCATTGGTTCCGCGAGCCGTATAAATATTTCTTCTCAATTCAACAAATGGACGAACGCTCATAAATTCAACAGCAGTCAAATAATCGGAAAGATCGTTACGCGCAAATTCAATATACTTTTCAACACCTTCCAAATCGCTGGCATATTGGAAGAAACTGGATGCCGAAAACAGGAGATTGGTATGTTCCTTATATCTTGCAAGTTTGCTGTCGTATTGTCCGGACAAAGTCTGAGCTTCCTGAACAATTTGATAATATTCCAAAGCCGCTTTTTCAAGCGCAACCTCCTTAGTCAGCAACTGATTGACAAGTGCAATTAAATCAAGCGCAGAATTTTTATATTCATTGCGTAAGTTCTCAAGGTCTTGAATATCTTTCAAATATTCAGTTTCATGTTCATTTTGATACGACAACATCGCATTATTCCGTTCGAGTTCATTGATCAAAACCTGAACTTCATCTGCACTTAATTTCTTTCC
The DNA here is from genome assembly GCA_045599245.1 of Myxococcota bacterium. Lineage (GTDB taxonomy): Bacteria > Myxococcota_A > Bradymonadia > UBA4248 > UBA4248 > UBA4248. The sequence goes on along the minus strand of JAZRVP010000259.1, from coordinate 39,962 downwards.
AGACTCTGATGTGATATTCGTTTTAATTTTGGCAATATTCTCCTTCAAATTTTTCTGAATTTCCGCAGAATTAAGCGATGACTTAAAGGATAAAACACTTGACGCAAAAGAAACAGCACTCGCATCCAGGGTTTTGACTAAACTAATATTAGCAAGTTTATGATTAAAAGCGATTGAGCCGGTAAGTGCCTGTTCAAGTTTCAGCATATATGGCGTAGTCTGGAGCGCTCCGATGGACGAGTACATTAATCCAACATACTCATAATACTTGGCTCTATCATTGGCATCCGATGCCCACATATTATAACGATTAGACAATGAACTCAGAGTTGCTGAAGCAACCTGCATCGTTCCTGTTAATGCCTCCCAGGCAATAAGCATGTCTTTCTGTTTTTCGTAAGAATTCTTCGCCGAAGTGAGTTCTTCCTGCATCTTCTGGTTGTTTATATCTAATATCCCAACATCAAGCGCATTCATATCCTCAAAATTATTCTGAATTTTCGCAAGTAGTTTAGCTCGTTCGTCGTACCATGATTGAATATTTGCAGCAAATGCATCAAGCGTCGCAAAGTTATTATCTATTTTTTGTTTCATAACCTCATATTCAGAAAGAGCAGCTCGATATTCCTGATCTGCCTTTCGGTAAGCCATAATCGCGATACCAGCTTTGCTTGGATTGACATCATCCGAATAGCTCACACCATCGGAATCGAGTTCAAGCACGCCACCTTTACAGTTTTTATTGATTTCAGCCGCCGTCAATTGATTTTCGCCTTTAGCCACTTTATCCTGCATTTGACTGACGCAGTTGGCATAATCCATGACTTGACTAATCGATAGCCCCTCCTTGTCCGTATCAGCCAACAATAACGGATCGACAGCTTTAGTCGAAACGGATGAAAGGGAAAATCCGCAGAAGCCAGGATCAGTAAACAACGGACATGTTTTGCGATCATCATCCTTACAATCTGATGGATAACCGCAAAGGCTGACAATTTCAGAACGAATTGCTTCGAGATCAGACAAATAACCATCATTAACAGAAAGTACCTTTTTATTCTTTTCTGTCATTTGTTTAAAGACTTTTTCACGTTCACTAATGGCTTTTTCAACGGATTCTTTTGCTGCATTTTGAACGCGTGAAAGTGCGGTTTCCTTCTTGTCGGTTTCAAGCCTTGTGTCGACAAAAATTTCACCATCGCGCATAAAAACAAGCGATTCGAACGGCTGATCGAGTGATTCTATTTTTGAAATAATACTCGAAAGATTCGTTCCATAGGTAGCATTCAAAGACCCTTGATCCGCTTTCAGATTGATATTGGATTCAACCAGACCGGCAAAATACAAATCAAAAAGATAGGGTCGAAGTTCAGCCGCAGCTTTGAGTCGTTCTGCATCATTTTGAGTTAACACATCATGCCTGCGCGAACTCAATCCAACGGAACTTGCCACAGATTCCCAAACACTTCCCATCTGACTAAGTATGCCGTTTCGGCTTGAACACATCTGTGTGATCTCTTTATTATTTGCATCGATAAGGCTGGAAGATAGCATTTCAAGAGAAAGCTGATTAAACTGTTTTCCCATGATATTATGCTGGACATCCAATACTTTAGAACGATATCCATCCAAAAGACTTTGATTAAAATCATCCATTACTGAGGATGCAAACGTTCCCGCATAAACAGCTCCCGTCAACCACTGTTTGCGAATATCCGTATCATCATTCCAGGCTAAATATTGGAATGGCAATGAATATTCGTTAACAACAGAAGCCCAGTTATTCATCAATTCAGTTTTATTCAGTACTGTTAATTCACTGCCGTGTTGATAGAGATTTGCCAGCAAATCGGCAACACAAACGAGTTCGGGACGTTCTTTACAAAGGCCGCATTTCGCATCCGCGCAAACATTTCTGAAATCTTCAAAATTCCCAATTTCTTTATTACAAACTTCAATAACTTCCTGCTCACCGGCCTCTTCGGAAACCGATGAAACAAGTACGTGTTCCAATACATTTGAAAGACGCGTATCATCACTATTGATATTGTTCATAATATGTGACAGACAATCAAACTGTACGCTCGAATTTAGTGCCAGAAAACCCTTCAAATCGACAACATCATGACATGCTTTTATATTTTCGCATAAAGTTTTGGAACTGCCATCAAGCGATGTGCAATCCTGCGTCGTAATCATTTTCTTAACACCGGAAAATGCATCAGAGCTACACACCACTTCCGGATTTTCTGAAATTTCTCGAAGTCCGCGATTATCAACACTTTCCCCAACGTAACTGTGAACCAAAACGGCATCCGGATCAAACGCATCATCAAAACCGACCAAAAATGCGCCGCTCATTTCTGCTACATTCCACTTTCGTTCAACATTACCAGTCGCATCCAGTTGACTTTCACGATACAGACCTTCCAGTCGATCGATAATTGTTCCTGAAAATGACAGGCTATCTGCCAAATAATCATCAAATTCAATACGGATATTACGATTTACATGACTATTTTTATCAAATAAAATACTGTTATAAGGGGCATAATCATTCGTTGAAAATACTGCTGCAAAACAGGGTTTATTCCCTTGGCAGTTCGAGGCCTTATCTTTGGAACCAATTTCAACTGCGGCCCATTTTTCTATGATTTTACCGCTTGAATCGACATCCGAATTTTCCGGAGAAAAGATATCATACCCGCTGACCGGGAAATATACAGTCAGTTTTTGAATGTCATCAAAAGACTTAGGATTCGACGGTTCAGCAACAATTCCCATGCGAATCGGCAAATTAATCCCTGACAATACTTTACTCGGAATGACATATCCTGAATACAGACTTTTAACTTCTGGATAATCCAACAAGGCTGCTTCATAATTTCCGATACCGGAAACTATTTCAACAGAATCTAATCCAGACGCATCTTTTCCATCTCTCAAAAGGTGTTTTTTTCGCTCGCTGAGTGATTTTGCATCGATATCAAACGAATAATCCCACGAACCGATATCATTCTGAACTGCCTTTGTTCTTTGCAACAAAGGAAGTTTTCCATCTTTCATTTTGACGAGGTACTGAATCTCCCCCACATTGTTTTCGAGTGAAACTTTGAGTTTACCTCTGTCCTGCTTCATCCAAACAGCAGTTGGTACACGACTATGTAAAGATATCGTATTGACGATTTCATTTTTATCATTTTTCCGACCAATGACGGATGTCTCGACATCGGACGATATCATTGCCTTATGTTCAAGTGATGCCAGAAGAGCATTTTTGTCATCTTCTGACATTTTTTCACCCGCATCTTCGATCTGTTTCAAAACTTTCGCAGCTTCTTGAACATATTCCTCTGTTACACATCGTCCACGAGAAATATCGCAACTATACCCCGAATCACAAGAAATGCTCTCATTACATTCGACGGCACAAAGCTTTTGAAAACAGAATGACCCATTCGTGCAGTCGGAATCAAGCGTGCAGCCAACAACTGAGTCCATGGTTTTGACAAGTGAAATGTATGGATCATCGTATTTTTGCTCATCCCCGGGGTCTTCTTTCTGAGGATCGGGCTTATTCGTCTTGTTGTCCGAATCACTGCAACCCGCGAATGCAAGAGCCATCAGTGAAAGTGAGCATATAAATGTGAACTTATTCATATTTCTCCTTCTGAACGATTTTCGCTCATAGTGTTATTTGTTTTATGGAGTTTGCGTTATGAGCATGAAATGCGGTTATATGTCGTATGAACAATTACTGCTTTCTTGTCCAAGGGTCCCTGTCGTATAAATGATTTGAAGCTCAACATCACCGATATTGCTCCATTTGATGTTCTTATTTTCTCCCTTTTGAGGATCAATTATGACTGTATAACTCGCCATCAAAGGATACCCCTTCAAGCTTTTATACTTAGTGACGCCTGGAAATTCTGTTGAACTGGATATTTTATATGAGGTTCCCATCGGGACTTCATACACACCTGCATTGATGCCATTCGCAACGGGATCGGCTGTAAACGTCGAATACTTTCCAAACGATGTTCGGTCACCTATCGATTTGGTGATTGCTTCGATTTGCTCATGGCATGAAAGTAACTGGCTCTGACCGCCGTAAACCAATGTAATATATGGCGTTGAATTGGCCGATTCTCGAAGCTGTTTGCCTTCTCTTGAAACAAACCGTACCTGAATTTCCTTAATCTTGGCATTGCATGAATTGGATATGTGCGCAAAACTCGGTGTAAGTGTAAATGTTCCACTATATGCAGTCCCATCAGATAACGATTTGACCATATCACCAATCGCCGAATATCGATTTTTAGCATCGGCAGGCAAATTGTTGCTGCTAAACGAAAGCATCATTTTTTCATCTGACGTCAAATCATTTATCGAAGTATCGGGCAGCCCCATCCGATTTTTCAAAGACAATGTCACCATCGTTTCAGACTCATCACCCGAACCGCAATTTTTCGTCAAATCGTTGAGTTTTTCATAGATCATCTCAAAATCATTGGTACCTCGAGCTGTATATATAGAGCGTCTCAACTCAACAAAAGGACGAACCGTAAGATATTCAATGGCCGTCAAATAGTCTGACAAATCATTTCGAGCATACTCAATATAAGTTTCAACATCCTCGATGTCTCGAGCATATTGGAAAAATTCTGAAGCAGAACCCATTAAATCATTATATTTCTGAAAACGCTCCAATTTGGCATCCAGCATATCAGCAACATTTTCCGCTTCCTGTACAATCTCAAAATACTCCAAAAGAGCTTTTTCACGTTCAAGTTGCTTGACATAAACCATTCTTTCATAATCAATCAAATCCAAAAGCGAATTTTTAAACTCATTCCGCTGTATTTCCAAATCCTGAATTTCATGATCAATTTGATCCTTGTAAGTCATCTGTTTAAGAAGCAATGCATTCTCTCTTTCGAGAGCAGCGATGGCATGTTCCATTTCCAATCCGGAAAGTTCTTGTGTTGCCTTACACTCAGAAGATGATGAGGAATGAGCACAGGTTTTATTATAAAGTTCCACTGCGCTCTTTATTCCAGCAATCGTCTCTGCCAATTCTATCTGAGCCTTGGCTTCATCAACGGTTACCTCTCTTTTAAGTCTTTCCTCTTGGAAACTAAACTGGGTATTGACTTCCGAATTGACTTTGTCCAACAAAGTCGCTATCGCCGTATATTTTTCGTTAAGCATATAATTGACATCAATATTAACAATTGCATAATCAACTAATTCCATATTTGTAAAAAGATCAAAATAAGCAGCTGCAGCCCCATCCCCCACAGCGTAATATTCTTCAGCATGTGCAGCATAAAAAGCACTATTGCGTTCAAACAATGCCGAAATAATAGAACTCATGCCAACTTGTTCCAAAGATTTATATGTAATCCCACCAGATATTTTTTGATTTATCAAAATATAACTCTGAATTGCACCATTTACGAGTGCATTCAAATCAGGAATTGCCTGAGAAGCACCTGCAATTTTCATCCAATTATCAAAATTATCTTTCTGAGCCTGATAATCTTCATATAAATTATTAATTTTGGTTTTATCCACTTTAACCTGATAGTCTTCAAATGCCTTTTCATATTTTTGTATCACATCAAGCGAACTGGAAATACTATCAAAGGTTGCCATCATCGCCTGATATCGTTTTGACAAACTCTCAGCATACGCGCCAAGAGCTATATTCGTATTCTCTGCTTTCTGACGCTGAATATTATATTCAGCTACAGCTGCATCATAACTACGGTTTGCAAGTCGGAACCTTTCAATTGCCTGGCCCGCCTTACTGATATTCGCCCCACTATAACTCACCGAAATCGCATCATTCACCATTCCTGCCCCAAGACACTTTTGATAAGTTGCTTCACTGACTTTTGACGCCTCTATCTTTCCATCACTATCCAGTTTTGAATTTTTTAATATACAATCATAATAATTATTGATCTGCTTAATCGACGATATCATTTCACTGTTGTCTGACTTTGCAATTTTTCTGATATCAACACCTGCTGTTTCAAGAGAATCCAGTGCAAAGCCACAAAAATACGGTGCTGTAAATATTTGACAGCTCTCCCGCTGTTTAGGTGTCGTGCAATCCGCCGGATAACCACATAAATCCACCAGTTTTGCCCTCATCGATTCAAGTGAACTCAAATAACTATCCTGAACAGAAAGCCGCTCACCATTCTTCTTCTCAATCGCAGAAAACACTTCTTCTCGTTTACTGACAGCCTTTTCAACTGCTGTTTTAGCGTTCGTTCGCAACACTCCAAGTGCCGTATCAGGTCCATTCTCTTGACGCGAATCTATAAAAATTTCACCATCCCTCATAAAAACAAGTTCTTCAAACGGCTGATCCAGTGATTCCAGTTTTCCCATAATTGAAGCAAGATTAGCACCAAAACTCCCGTTAAGCGACCCCTGATCTGCTTGAAGATTGAGCTCGGAAGCAACAAGCCCGACATAATATAAATCAAATAAATATGCTCGAAGTTCAGCCCCGACGCTCACGCGTTCCAAATCGTCCTGTGACAATACATCATATCGTCTCGTCATAAGACCTAAAGAATCGGAAAGATTCTCCCACGCGGTAGCAATCTGACTCAAAATCTCATTGCGTGCCGAACTCAGCTCGGAATTGCCTCCGTCCTTTCCGTCAGCATTGCTCACAGACAGCATCTCTAGTACACTTTGACGAGTCATGCCTTGGAGAATACTGCGATGAACATCCAATACTTTTGTATGATATTGTGATAACAATCCCGTGTTATACGTACTCATCACACTTTCAGCAAAAGAATCTTCATATACAGCACCGGTCAACCATGATTTGCGAATTTCAATATCATTGTTCCACGAAAGATATTGCTGCAAAAGATTGGATTCATTCATCATTGAAACCCAATTCTTCGAAATTGCAGTCTTCTCATCTAAACTCAGCTCGTCTCCATCTCGATACAAGGATGCCAACAAATCAACCGCACATGCATATTCGGGATGTTCCTTGCAAAGGTCGCAGTCTTCATCCGCACATAAAGTGCGGAAATCTTCAAAATTGCCCACCTGTTTGCCGCAAACCGTAATTTTTTCATTTTCGGTTGATAAAGCATCCGATATCAACACATTTTTTAATACAGCCGAGCCCCGGGTTTCATCCAATTCGATCCCGGAAACTGCACTATTTATACAAAAAGCTTTATCCTTTACATCAGTTTTTTTCCATGCAGATATACTCTTAATTTCCGTGCAGACTACATATTGATTGCACTTTGCAATATCTTCGTCATCAGTCAATGTATTGCATGCAATATTATTATAAGGATTGACAATATGTGAAACCAAAGAAACGATCTGCTCATCTGTACAGGCGAGTGACGGTGCTTCGGCAATATCTCCGTATGTTTCAGCATCGGCAACATGGACATGAATTGACAATTTATCCTCATCAATTACATCTTTACCTTTTACGGAAAATATCCCGCTCATTTCGGTTGAATTCCAATGCATCGTCTTCTTATTCGATGGGTTCGTATTATCAGTCACCTCACGGTAAATGCCATCCAATCGATCAATAATATGTCCAGTTACTGTACCATCAGCCGCATTCATTCCCGTAATTTCTATTCGTATATTGCGATTGACATGACGACTTCCATCCAAAATCATACTGCCTGCAGGCGCAAAATCATTCGTCGAAAAGACAGCAGCAAAACATGCCCGTTCACTGCGACAGGCAGATGCGTCATCTTTTTTCGCGATTTCAACACTTGCCCAGGTTTCTTTTCCTTTACCATTGCTATCAAACGACACATTTTCAGGCGAAAACACATCTTTCTGACTTACGGGAAGCATCAATATCATCGATTCAATTTCATCAAAGGTACGCGCACTTTCCGGAATGACTTTTATCCCCATACGAATGGGCAAATCAATGCCTGACAAAACTTCACCTGGAACAACATGACCACTATAAATACCGCTCATTTCAGGCGAATCAAAGACGAGAAGTTTGGAATTTCCAACCGTGGATACAATATCCACACTCGTACTCAGGAATTCTTCCCCCCCATCACGCAAAAGCTTCTTCTTGTTAGCCCGCAAAACGGATGTCTGAATTTCAAAATTGTATTCATATTCATTTTCAACAGTTTTAACAGCCGTTGCTTTTTTTAGGATTGGCAATTTTTGATCGTCTGCTCTCACTGCGTAATAAACTATGCCTGCATCTTTGCGAAGCCGTATTGTGACCTGCTGCTTGTCCTTTTGGGGATCCAGAATCACCCCGGAAGGAACACGGCTGATAAAATCAGAAAGACTTAATCCCTTGTTTTGTGCTCGATTCAGGTTGACTTCAGATTGTTCTACCGATTCCAAATCGAGAATAGCCTTTGCAAGGGCAACTTCTTCCTTCGACATTTCACTCTGTTTTGCGTCCAGCTCCTGAATTGCGCTCACAAGATTTTGCAAATAGCCTTCCTGGATGCAACGCCCACGCGATATCTGACATGCATAACCGGTGTCACACTCCCTTTCTTCATCGCACTGAAGCACGCACTGACTTTCAAAACAAAATGACCCACCTGCACAATCAGAATCGATCAAGCATCCTGTCACAGAACTCGTCACTCCACTTAATGACATGCCATCATCGATATCATCTTCAATCGGAGTAACCGGCTGGTCTTTCTTTGGCGACTTATCAGATTGTTTGTCATCGGAACAGCCAACAAAAGTCATTGCCAAAAGCGATAATGCCCATATAAATTTTGCCTTGCTCATTATTTGCCTCTTTCGAACGAGTGGTAATTCGTTCCAGATTCTTAAGTCTCAAAAGCCTTTACAAATGTGATGCCCCAAAACAGCCATCCCAACTTACATATCGTAGTTACATTTGCTGCTATCAGTTCCAAGCGTACCCGTTGTGTATGAAATCTGAATTTCAATATCAGCCAGATTTTCCCATAGAATTTGTGAATTTTCTCCACTTTCAGGATCAATCATAATGCTGTACGTCGCCATGAGCGGATATCCCTTCAAGGCTTTAGATGAGGTCTTACCGATAAATTCTGATTTATCGGATAAAACATAATTCTCACCTTCACTGACTTCATAAACACCGGCATTCAAACCATCTGACAACGGTTCAGAATGAAATGTCGAAAACTTACCGAATGACGTTCGCGCACCGACTGAAGATGCAATGGCATCGATATTATCGTGACACGACATAAGCTGACTCTGACCACCATACACGAGTACAACTTTAGGCGTGGCATCATCTTCGTTGCGAAGCGGTTTTCCTTCCATCGAAACCAATCTCACCTGAATTTCCTCTATCTTCGCATCACAGGAATTGGATATATTCGAAAATTTCGGTGTCAATGAAAATGAACTGTTAAAATAACGACCGCTCAAAATCAAATCGGATAACTCTTCATTCTTCACATATCGAAGTTCCGCATCCGACATCATCTGACCACTTCGGTTCATCAACATCATCTTTTCTTCAGACGAAATACCACCAAATTCATCATCGACAAGTCCAAGACGATTCCGGACCGAAAGTTTGACTTTGTTCTGTGAGCGTTTTCCGGAACCGCAATTATTCGTTAAATCGTTCAAATTCTCATACAGCATGCTTAAATCATTGGTTCCGCGTGCCATATATATCGAACGGCGAAGTTCCACAAAGGGACGTACTGTCAGATATTCAATGGCTGCTAAGTAATCCATAAGATCATTTCTTGCATATTCCATATATTTCTCGACATCTTCAAGATCTGCCGCATACTGGAAAAAGCTCGAAGCTGACCCTAACAAATCCCGATAGGAATTAAATCTCGCCAATTTATTATCAAACTGATTCGCGAGTTCCAACGCTTCCTGGGATATTTGCAAATACTCAGTATGCTTCTGGCTCACTTCAAGGTCTTTGACATAAACCATGCGTTCAAAGGCTATGAGATCAAGAACATCATTTAGAAGTTGATTGCGTCCGTTTTCAAGTTCCTCAAGCTGATGATTCCGTTCATCCTCATATTCCATCATCTTGAAAAGAAGTTGATTTTGGCGTTCCAAATCCGCAATCATGATTTTCATTTCATCACTGCCCAGTTCTTTATTTTCTATACATTCAGACGATGTTTTATTACTTTCACACCCTTCCTTATGAAGATTCACTGCCGATTTTAAACTGTTAATCGTTTCTGATAATTCGAGTTGAACATCTGAGGCATCAACACTCATTCCCTTGTTCAATCCAGTTGTCGCTAAATTAAATGTTGATGTCAACAAGCTATTTGCATTGTTCAAAATACTAGCTTTTTTACTATAAATTCGATTATCAGAAAGAGCCAGCGATAAATTAATATAAGTGTTCATGTAACTAGAAGCGACCGATTCCAAATTGCCCATCACAGCCCCCCCAGGATTATGCAAATAATACTGTGTACTTGCAAATGATAGTGCCGCTACCGCCGATGTATACCCAACATAATCCATCAAGCCAGAAATCCCTCTTTGGTTTGCAACCGCAGGATCCATATCCAAATTATCACCACGCTTCGATGTTTCTCCTTCAATCGATTTAATTGCATTCTTTATTCCGGTTATTGAATAGTAATCAGAAACAGCTGTTCCCACCGCCTGAATACCTTCCCAGGCCAATACTTCTGTTAATTTATTATTATATTCTTTCTTTAAAGCAGAAATATTTTCATCACTAATTTTTATTTGATAATTGAAAATAGCCTTTTCATATTGTTTTATCTTTTCCAGACTTTTTCCAATTGCATCAAGCGTTTCACTCATATTCGTGAACTGCTTCGAAATACTTCTCGCATACGCATCCAACGTCTCATAACTATTATTCACTTTCTGAAGATGAATCTCATATTCCGCTTTCGCCGTTTCATACTCCAAAACTGCCTGCCTGAATGCCTGAATGGCTATACCCGCTTTACTGATATTACTATCAACACCTCCACTTAATGAAATGCTGAGATCATTCAAATCATACCCAAAACACGAATGAACATCTTTTTCATTCAATGAATTTATTCTTCCATCTTGATACTGCGTGTATTTCTCCATACATGCATTCAAATCAGCTGCCTGTCCTATGGATGCCTGCTCTATTTCTTTTGTCGACGAAACAAATTCCGACAAATCAACACCTTTCGTTTCAATGGATGGAATAGACAATCCACAGAAAAATGGCGCCGTAAACACTTGACAGGTCTTTCTCTGTTCTAACGTTGTACAATCTGACGGATAGCCGCATAAGTCCACAATGTGAGTGCGTATATTCTCCAGCGCACTCATATAGCTGTCTTTGACAGACTGCTTTTCTTCATTTTGCTTTTCAATCGCAGCAAAAACATCCTTCTTCTTGTTTTCAGCTTTATTAACCGAGGACCGGGCTGCCAATTTTACGCGTTCCAAGGCCGTTTCATCGCCATCTGTATCCAGACGAGTGTCCACAAATATTTCACCATCCCGCATAAATACAAGACTTTCAAAAGTCTGATCCAGCGACTTAAGCTTACTGATTGCACTCGACAGGTTTGCGCCAAATGCACCATTTAACGATCCCTGATCGGCTTTCAGATTCAACGACGATGCAACCAAACCACTCAGGTACAAATCAAAAAGCACCGGTCTCAAATTGCTCGCCGCACTCAGACGCTCGCTGTCATTTTGTACGAGAACATCATAACGCCTTGCTGCCAGTCCAAGGCTCCCAGCTGTCGATTCCCAGTTACTCGATATTTCACTCAATATTCCATTGCGCAGCGAACTAAAATCATTCACCTTCGACGATACAGAATCCACCGCACTTTGCGACAACATTTCCAGTGTACTCTGAACAAACTGCTTTTTCAGAACCGTACGCTGAACATCCAAAACTTCGTTCTGATATCGTTTCAATAACTTGTTATTAAAAGAATCCATCGTCGCCGCCGCAAACGTACCCGAATATACAGCTCCTTCTAGCCACGATTTGCGTATTTCCGTATCCTGATTCCAAGCCAGATATTGCTGCGCCAGATACGATTCCTTCATTATTTTTATCCAGTTCCTGGCTAAATCTGCTTTTGAATCTGTATCTAATGATATATCGTCTTTATATATTTTTGCCAGTAAATCTCCCGCACATGCCAGTTCACTGTGTTCTTTGCATAAATCACATTCTGAATCACTGCATACTTTACGGAAATCATCAAAATTACTTATCTTTTGACCGCAAACATTGATATCTTCACTATCTTTTTCCCCCGATGCATCCGTAACCAATACACGTTCAAGTATTGCAGAAACTCGGCTTCCATCCGACAAAATTTCATTCACTGCAGCCTGAACACAGAATAATTTCTCTTCATTCGCCAAGCTCTCATAATCTTTGTACGTTTTCAAATGTGTACAAATATCATACTTCTCACATTGCACTGCGTCTTTTTCTTCCAAACCGACACAGCCTTCCGGCCATGAATTCTTCACATACCCAATCAATGCAGAAATATCGCTGTCTGAACATATTCGGGTCGACTGTTCACTGATTTCTCTCACTTTCATATTGTCTGCTTGATGCAGATGCTTGTTCATACCTTCTGGAATTGCCGAACTCTTTATCACGTTAAAATATCCACCAAGCTGGGTGACATTCCATTGCTGTGTCCCTTCCTGTCCATCTTTGCCTGGAACCAGCTCTCGGTATAACCCCTCAAACTTATCCGTAATCAATCCGGAAAATGTCACACTATCCGCATCATATCCATCGATTTCTATTCGTATATTGCGGTTCACATGCTCATCTTTTGACAAAATCACACTGCCTGACTGATGAAAATCATTCGTAGAAAAAGCCGCCGCAAAACATGCTTTTCCACCAGAACAATTCGACGCATCATCCTTCTTCACTATTTCAACGCCAGTCCATTCAATATTCCCCTCTGGACTCTTGACATTTTCCGGCGAAAAAATGTCCTCATTACTGATCGGCAAATATAATTTCACGCTCTCTATTTCTTCAAAACTTCTTGCTTGTTTTGGATATACTTCTATCGCCATTCTAATCGGCAAATCAATCCCCGATAACACGCTGAATGGAACCACATACCCTGAATATACACTGCTCAAATCATGTGTTTCCGTGATAACAACACTTTCATTGCCTATACTTGTCACAACATCCAGTACAACTGCATCTTCTGCTAAATCCCCACCATCTCGAGTCATTCGCTTTCGCGATTTTAACGCCTCATCAGCATCGATTTCCAAATTATATCGATAATTCCCATTCGCTGTACGCGCACCATGCGCTTTCTTCAATAACGGCAATGCATTATCAGACGTCTTTACCGCATAAAACACCGGTCCAACGGATTGCCGAACCTCAAATGTCAACCCTTTTCCTACTTGACCTCGATGTATTTCATTCGGAATTCGATTCACTAATTCTACACTTTTGATTTTTTCTCCGGATTCATTCTTACTCCCCAAAACCGAAACACGAACATCTGAATTGTTCGCAGCCTTTAAATCCAATTCTGACAATATCATTGCCCGGTCATGATCTGACAAACTCTCGTTGCCGTCCTCTATCTTCTTCAAAGCAGCCACGACTTCCGGCAAAAAACTCTCATTGACACACCGGCCTCTCGTCATCTGACACACGTACCCGGCATCACAGACGATAGCTTCATTGCATTCAACTACGCACTGCCCCTGAAAACAGAACGCTCCGCTGACACAATCCGCATCAATGTGGCATCCATTGACAGAATCGATTGATTTCGACACATCAACAACGATCTCTTCCACCGGCTCAACGGGGTCATCAATCGGCGGATTCTTCTGATGCCGTTCACCACTTTCATTGTCCGAACACCCACCTATGAACAAAAGTGCCAAAATCGATATGATGCTTGCGAATCTCGTTCTTTTCATTGTTAATACCAATTTTTACCTAACTCTTTGCCAGATAATAAAAAAAGCATTCCATTCTTCAAATATTAATTTCATATTTGAAGCCTGAAATGCTCCCTTAGCGCACAGTATAACAAAGTAATTTGACAAATACAAATTGCTTAATCCAGTTCTTCGCCCCCCCCCACCTGCCATCATCATTTTTTGCCTTAAAATAACGTATTACTCAGAGGTTCCTTAACTATACGTGGATTTACAATGCGGCTGTATGCCGCCGATTTGAAAAGCCGGTCCCGCCAAGCCGCAGTCAGGTTCTGTTGACACAATCCCCCGGCAAAGCCGCTATCCCTTACTTGTCACCAGCTCGTCGAACAATGCGACGTATCTATCCTGCACGATTCCGTGCACGTCAGCATCCCCGACTTGAATCCCGAATAATCCGAACATTTTTTTCCGCCTAGATCCGCCCCGTCACACTCCTCACTCATTTGATTCTTCTTTTTATCGCCACATGTCGGCTCCATACAAACCCCAGACACACACACTTTGTTGTCCGGACATGGCTTGTTTACACTATCCATCGGATCACATTCTGATATACTGGTCTTGCATTGCCCCAACAAACACCTCTGCCCTGATGGACATTCCGTATCCGATGTACATGTATTTCCACCCGTTGATAATACACATCCCGATGTATCATATAAACAAGTTGTCGTACATTTTAACGTTCCTCCGCTATAACTGCTCATTGAGGCACACGTTTTCCCTCCCAAATCATCTCCATCACACATCTCATTATCATCTTTCACTCCATTTCCGCAAAACGGCGCTATACAGTGATGGTTCCTGCACATCTTCCCTGCTTCACACCCATGTGCTTGAGAATCAAATGGATCACACTCTTCACATTTACTTGTATCAAACGATTTGCAGTCTGGTGAACACATCAATACCCCGGCATAATAACTGCTTCCGACTGATTTACACGTTTTCTGATCTAAATTTATTCCATCACACACCTCTCCAAGTGCCGCATCTACCTTACCGTCTCCACACTTTGGCCCCTCGACTTCCGGCTCTTTCGGCTCATCTTCTTCTTGTAATACACACTTGTGATCTTCACATTGATAACTCTTTCCACTGCCATCATCACAATCTAAATCAATATAACAATCTATCCCAGGTTTCTTTATCTCCTGATTGTCATCGTCTTCTTTATCTTTTGTTTCGCTCTCTTCATCGTCATTGTCGCCATCATCCCCTTCTTTTGCCTTCGATTTGCCATCATCTTCTTCCTCGTCATCATCATCTTCGTTTTTCTTCGATTTACTCTTCTTATCATCTTCATCGATATCTTCGTCATCTTTATCTGGCTTAATCACCACATAATCTTCATTATCTCCTAATGTTTTACATTGACTGTTCACACATACATCTCCGTCTCTGCAATCTTTAGATGTACTGCATTCAAAATCAGCATTCGCTTCAGCACAACCATATATTATCGTTGAAACAAACATAATAATTAAATATATCCTTAAATTTCTCATATCACAATCCTCTGCTCGTTCTAAATTCTCTCCCCCTTTTGGACTTCATAACAGATTTTTTCGCTTTTTTTAACTTTTTTATGTGCCGGCTATTTGGATGCCCTCACGGCCACCCAAATACACCTGCCAATCCGGCCTATGCGCCTGACGCCGCATACGGCCTCCGGGCGTCGCTATGGCAAGCCATACGCGACGCTCCTTTCATATCTCTATCCCCGTATCGCGCTCCATAACCCGACAGCTCCCCTCTCTGAATGCATCTTCCGTCGTCACAATCGTCAGACTCTTCTCCTTCGTGCGCGTCACCCCAGTATAAATGATCTGATTGTGCATCAGCACGCTTCTTCCACTACCCGGCAAAAACATCATGATATTTTCATATCCTGACCCCTGCGATTTATGGATCGTAATCGCAAACGCACTCTCTAATGCATCCACAGGAAGTATCGATAACGGATAAAACACATATTCCGTCCCTCCGTCATTTGCTTCACCATTCCCATTTCTCGTCTTCGCTTTCTTTAACAATAAATGAAATCGCCCCGATTCTTTCTCCTTTATCACAATGCCAGAATCACCATTGTATAATTTATACATCGATTGATTCTTCGTAAGCATCAGCAACTGCCCGGAATAAAATACTTCTTTTTCTTTCACACCTAGAATTTCA
Organism: Myxococcota bacterium; assembly: GCA_045599245.1. Classification (GTDB taxonomy): domain Bacteria; phylum Myxococcota_A; class Bradymonadia; order UBA4248; family UBA4248; genus UBA4248. The sequence goes on along the minus strand of JAZRVP010000259.1, from coordinate 23,786 downwards.
CGCATCAGCTCATTGATCTTCTCTGAGCCAAATCCCCCTCGCCTTTCTGCCGTCAATATGCGTGCTTCCTGCGATATTTTCCATATCTCATCAAGTTCACTTTTCTGCGTTTCAACCGGTTTTAATGGATCAATTTTCTCCGATTTTTTCAACAGATCCAAATAAAATCGCTTTTTCCACGCTTTTAATATGGCATTCACCTTCTTTAAATCTTCTTTTCTCCCCACCTTCTTCATCTTCCCAATGCTAAAATAATTCGTTTGATCCTTATTTCCCTCCGGCCAATACTCTTTGCCTGCTTGAAAGTCTTCAAACGACATCGAATAATCAAACTTCCCATCTATCTTTGCACGCTTTATCGCCATCGCCAGACGACCTATTTTCGAATTATCATTAAATCGATGCGATACATTCAGTTCAACACAAAAATCACTCTTCTTCGATTCCAACATCTCTCCCAATACAGCCCCCGCCTCGACCGACGGCAACTGATTTGCATCACCCAATATATATACTTTTACATCCTTTTTCGGTAATGCGCTCATAAATTTGGAAAATAAATCAATATCAATCATACTCGCTTCATCAATCACAAATATCGACTTCTCGGGAAACGGATTCTCCGAATTATACGTAAAGTCATTCCTGCTCGGATTGTATTTCAATAACCGGTGCAGTGTCGCACCTTCCAGTTCATGCAGCTTCCTATATTTCGGCGAGTCTTTCATACGGAAATTTTCCAGACTGTCAAGAAGACTCTCCCTCATCCGATCGGCTGCTTTCCCACTCGGTGCCGCCAGATAAATCGACCAGTTTTCATATTCTTCACATTCACTCAATAACTTCCACAATAAATAACATATACACGTCGTTTTCCCCGTTCCTGGCCCACCGGTTATAATTAAATTCTCCCGCTGCCCCCGTATGATTGCATCTAACTGACGCTCTGACAATTTTTTATTACTCTCTTCTTTCAATTCATTTCTAAAATAATCCTGACACAATTTCCGCTCCTCATCACTGACAACACTCTTCTCTCCATTCGTCATAAATAGCTTTTGACACGCTTCTTCTATCCGGCACTTCGCATCAAAATATTTCACTGCATATAAATATTTATTTCCCTTTTTATCCTTATGCAAAACAAATGGTCTCGTCACTTGCCCTTTTTCTGTCGCTGCTTTTTCATTCCGTCTTTCGATTATTCCATCATACTCCCCCTTCACAATTCTTTCACACCCGCACCTTACCGCATCCTCAATTTCTTCTTTTTTATAATATTCTCCTTTTTCACTTATCTCTTCTGCATCCAGCAAACTACCCCATTTATTAATAAATTTGCCCGTCAATTTGTCACAATCCATTGATATTCTTGTATTTCCATCATCCAGAAGTGAAAAATACACGTATAATACAACTTTCACATCTTCACTCATTCCCCCCTGAATTCTACTCAATACTTCCACTATCTCATGATAGATCGGGCTTATGCCATTGAGCTTCCTTAGCTGTTCAAAAAATTTGTCTGCACGTATTTCACTCATTATTTCTGCTCCTTGTCTTCTTCATTGGGTTTCGACGAAAACATCAGTTCTTTCACACTTTGATAACTTTCCTCGAGCTGCTCATAACTCTCCCACGTCTGCGCATATATTCCATTGGGAGTCTCCGCTCGACACCCTCGAACAAACGCATAATATATTCCCCCAAAATGCTCCTCAAATATTTCTTCCGGCTCCTTGTCATAAAACCGTACCAGCCACTGTATCAGATTATACGAATACAACACACGCTGAACCGCATAATTCATATCGACTTTCTCTTTTAGTTTCTTCGGATCTGAATACGTCTGGCATTCGAGATTATCCGTCTTCCAGTCCAGTATCGAATATCTCGCATTTCCATCTTCATCCGGTCTCACAAACAATAAATCGATATAGCCTTTGCTGAAATACGCCCCCTCTTTACACTTCGTCTCTTTCTTTTCGCCTTTCTCTTCCATATTTCCCGAAAGCATAAACTCTACTTCCGCAAAATGGGCTTCTTTCCCGAGTTCCTTCAAACTAAAAGGTACCCCCGTCCCTTTACCGCCATGAATCTCCGGCAACTTCGCATTAAGTGTCTCAAATACCATCTCCATCGTCTTACTTACCCACGATTCATGTTGTTCAGCATCAAATCCGTATCGCTTAAAACTCTTTTTCGTCAGTTCTTTCAAATCCAAATCATTCTCATCCCTTCCAAATCGTTCAAAATCACTCTTCTCAAAAATCTCGTGAATCACATTACCCAATTGTGTCCCGCGCGGATAATCCTCATCAAATTCCACAGCCCCCTTTTGATAATCTTCTACATGCACGATCTGCTTCGGGTTCTTATCGACATCCCCCCATGAAACACTTGTCCTATCTTCGGTTTCCGACTGCTCTCCATACCGCTGTGAATCGACATCCTCTACTGTCACCCCGTACACTTCTTCGGGTATTACCTGAGTCTCATCCTTCTTGACTTTTTTCGCCAATGACGAATACGAATGCTGAATCAAACAAAGTTGCGCAACATTTTTTTGAAGTAGTGCAATGCGCTTGTTCTGCGCTTCCCTCGCCACCACCGCCTCATCACTTTCTTTCTTTTCTATTTCTTTCTCTTCATTTTCCTTCTTCAATATTTCAATAACCAATTCTCGCAATTCCTCATCTTTCTTCACTTTTCTAATTTCTTTGATTTCCTTTGAATCAATATGGCCAATTCCGTTTCTTAGAAAATTCAGTGGCTTCTTTGGCCAAACTGTCCATTCCGAAAATTGCGGTAATATCATTATCGATGACGCTCTCGTATAGGCCACATAAAATAGCCTCCTCCATTCCTCAATCTCTTCTTTTTGCCGTCTGTCTTTTGCCGTTTTACCAAACCCAAGCTTGAGCCTCGACTCTCCCTCCACCTGCTCGTGATATAAAAAAGGCCCCTCAACATTATTATTTATTCCTTTATATCCTCCGACTCCTATGACAACGGGAAATTCCAAGCCTTTTGAGGCATGAATTGTCATCAATTGAACTGCATCAAAATCACTCCCACGCTCAACCAGATTGCCGTCTGCATCCTCCGTGCTCTCGCCTTTTTTACTCAATCGCTCTAAATGTCGCACCAAATCTTCGATACCACACCGTTCTTTGTACAAATATTCCACACAGTAATTACCTATCTGATGCAGTTTTGCGATCTCCTGCAGCTTCGACAAATCCGACAATCGCCTTTCTATCCCGCTCTCGCGATATATGCTCTCCTGCAGTTCAGCCCATCGACCATTGCTCGCCAATCGATGCCACTGCGCTATCATTATCCTTTCTCCACAAAGTGGATCATCAAAATAGTCATCAGCTATCACTTCCAATTTGTTTCCCTTGCCCTCCTTCTCCAATACTTTTCGACAATCAAAGAAATCCGTCAACAATACTTCATTTAAAATTCGTCGATTATTCGATGAAAAATCCTCGGCATCTATCGCATTGAATAAAGCCATCCACGCCATACACTCTCGACCGGCAAATAAATTATTATCCTTATATCTTACAAATGGAACACCATATTTTTTCAATGACTTTTCTATCGCATCAAATTCCGTTCGCTTTCTTGCCAAAACTGCAAAATCAGAAAATTTCACATTCCTGCGTTTCTGCGAATCTTTACTGTCAAATACCCTCAATCTCGTATTCTCTGGATGCGATTCATCACGCGAACAGCATAGAATGATTTGTTCCACAGCTGTCGCTGCAAACTCCTTCTCATTCACCGTGCCTTCTTCTCCATCTGCCCCCGATTTTGCCAACCAAATCGCTGGAACATCTTTCCCATCAAATTGTGCATTAACCTTGTCTTTTTTTGAATTGTTCTCTTTGTCTTTTTTTGAATTGTTCTCTTTCTTCCCGGGCCAGTCCGACGGCTCAAATCTTATCCCGTTTCCACTTGCATCCTGCGCCTCTTTTTCACTCGCCTCGGCGCTTGAATAATCAAAATAATCCCCTGAAAACAATGCGTTACATGCTTTGATAACCGATGGTGTCGATCGATAATTCGTATCGAGTTTGCGTCCATTACCGATTGCTCTCACCGCATTGCGGTACACATTGACATCCGCTCCCTGGAATGAATAAATCGACTGTTTCGGATCACCCACCACAAATATCGAATGTTCTTCAACCCGTTTGCCATCTGCATCTTTAAAAAATACCGTCCTGAAAATATCCCATTGCAGCTGATTCGTATCCTGAAACTCATCAATGATCGCATACTGATACATCTCGCGAAGTTTCTTGCACAACTCACTGTCTCGTTCCATCACCACATGATGCACAGCCGCTATCATGTCCTGATACGATTCCACTTTATTCCCGACTTTCTCTTTCCCCCACGCTCGATACAACGCCTCCGCTTGGTCATGCAAAAATTGATAGAACTCCGCTTTTTTCTGATTTGACTTGGCTGTTTTCGCTTGTGTAACTGCTTTTTTCGCTTGTGTAACTACTTTTTTCGCTTGTGTAACTGCTTTTTCAAATTGCTGTAATCTTTCAAATATTTGCTTAAATTCAACATTTTTTATCCCTCTATTCTGAACTTTACTTCCATATTTCTCACCATTTTCTAAACATGCAATTAATTTATTTAGTCTTTCATTCTCTTTTGTATCAGTTACAGTTCCGCAATCTCTTAATTTTTTCAAATCATTATATATTTGCACAAACTCTTCACTTTTTTTTCTCCCGTCAAAACTACCCAAATCTATCGTACTCAATTTTTCTTCATCTTCTGTCAATGGCTCAACTTTTTCCGGCTCTCCCGGCATCTTTATTTCCTCTTCATCCCACGATATAACGTTTTCATCGACTTTTCCTTCTTTGTCCAAATAGAACTTCGACATCGCATTCGTCAGCAATGCCTCAATTTTTTCAATGACATTCTCCTCCCCGCTGCCTTCCGGAGATTCCCCGTCTGCCGACAACAAAGACTGATACGTTGACAATTCCGGCCATTTCTCCCTCACCCATCGACTGATCAATGTCTTCACCTGGCTGTCATCTATCAGCTCCATCTCAAACGGACGACTCGCTTCGTAGGCATGCGTTCTCAACATCTTTTGACAAAATGAATGAATCGTAAACACCTGCAGATTGTCCGCTTCACTTAATGCCGTCTCAAATTTCCTCATCTCCTCGGCACTCAGCTCTTTTTCACCGTCTTCGATGAGCTTTTTCGTCACCAAAACCTCTTCGATTTTCTCACGAATCCTCGTTTTCAGCTCGCCTGCCGCTTTCTCCGTGTACGTCACCAAAAGTATTCGGCTTATCTCCGTCCCATCCTTGATGAGTCGCGCCGCCATCTGCTGTATCGTATAGGTTTTCCCCGTCCCGGCTGACGCCTCAATATACATGCTTTTGCCGGGATCAAACATGCAGTTATCTTCTATTCTTTTGCAGTCAAAGATCTTTAATTCTTCTCTCATCTCTGTTTCTCCCCTTTCGTTTTATTACTTTTTGCCGTCTTCTTTTGTATCAATCAGCTTTTCCACCAGTTTCTTCTGCCTCTCTTTCACATCATCCCACTTTTCCTTAAATCTTTCCTCTTCGTACCCAATATCTTTTTGCTTATCAAAAATTTTTCCTTTCTTAAAGTATTGCCACTTCCCATGCTCTCCTTCCAATTTTTCTATCAACCCGTCCAAACTTTCGATCAATTTTCCACCCGCCTTCACCTCATTCTTCCACTCTTCCTCCAGAACGCTTATCGGCGCTGCTTCATATTTTCCATCAACAAATGCCTGCCGATATATCTCATTCAATATTTCCTCAGCTTCATTGGCCGACATCTTTATGTTCTTTTCCAATCGTTTTGTTCCTTTGGCACAACTGGCACAACTTACCCAAAACTTCATCTCCTTTTCATCATCCCCCTTAATTTCACCACGTCTCTTCTGCTCCACCAGCAATGCAAGTCCCGTCACATAACATCTCAAATACTTCGATATCTTGTCTTCATTCTTTCCCAAACTCACACTCAATATTAAATCATCATCACTGTGTGTCTCAATCCCTCCCGTCAACTGCCACTTTTGCTCAATGCCCTCCCCTAAGTCTATCTTCATCTCAACATCAACTTTCTTTACTGTAGATAATCGAAGCTGCTCATCGCCTCCTATCTGCTCAACAACTCGATCCTTATAGGCCATTATTTTTCTTCTCAATACTTCCGCATACATCCCTGACGGCAATGCCCCCATTTCCTTCAATTCATTAAAAAATGCATCAATCTTCGTATTCTGCTCCTGCCATTTTGTTTCACCATCTTCAAACGCACTGAGTTCGATCAAAGCCAGTTCCTCGACAAGTGACGTGTATAGCCGCTTCTCTATCACAATCGGCTCATACATGACCCTTTCTACCTCTTCATCCCCTTCATCGCGTTCCAGTAGCATCGACACTCTCAACTGGAATGGATCCTCCAAATACTTCCTGATTTGCCACATCGATACGCGTTCCGGTAAATGTTCACCCCTTGCTTTCAATGCGCCTGTATTTACCGCATTTTCATCTGCCGTCTTCTCCGTTTCGCCTTTTTCACCTGCACGCTTCATCATTAAATCGTGCAGTTCGCGATTGCGGCACTCGCGCCCCGTAAACAACTCACTCCATTCGCGTTCTTCATCCAGCTTGATTTGTTCCGCCTGCCACAACGGTTTTTCATCCGCACCTTTTCCAATAAACTTCTCTAGCTCACCAATCACACTCGACGGATAAAACGGTGCATCCTTCTTCAAATCCTTGTTCACATAACTGATATGGAAACCGTCCTGCGTACACATTAACTGGCACAAAAACGCATATCGATTGCGCGACGAACACACAACATCGCCCGGCCACGGCTCACTCTGCCGCAGATCCAGTGTCCGCAATTCATTGCTCCCGGGAAACGCTCCAACATCCATCCCCAACATAAATATATGCTTCACAGGTATCACTCGATTCGACGTGAAATTCATAAACGTCACACCATTAACAAATACCGCGCCAACCACACAATCCGTATCCTCTGCAGCTCCACAAATCTCTTCTTCCAATACCTCCAACGATATCCGTTCCAGTCCTGTTCCATACTGATATTTCAAATGTTCAATACTATCTATGACCACTTTATATATTATGTTCTCAAACACCAGCTCTCGCGGTACATGCTCCATCGAAATCCACTTGTTCATCATCGGAACAAATTCTTCAAACAATTCCTTTTCCGTCAATCCCTGGCTAAATCTTTGGCCGTATTTACACAACTTTTCCAACTCTTTGACACATGCCACAAATCGATACAGTACACCGTTGTCATGACTGTCGAGATTGGAATACGGCAAAATCTTTTCATCACTGCCGCATACTCTTTCATCACTCAGTCTCGACATCAACAAACGCGCAACCCCGAGTGACCAGTCATGGAACATATCCGTGGTTTTTCGCCACCCGTCCTCACGCTTTTCAAACATGGGCCGATCGCGAAATACATTCATCTCGGTAATCCACCTCTGCCATGCTTCTATCTCTTCGGCATTGATTCCTCTCACTGCCTGAACAACTTTGTTCCTCACAAGCTCAAAAAATTCAATCCGAGACAACGCTCCGTTTCGAAGGATTTTAAACAAATTTCTCAGAGCGCGTCCCGTCAACGAATCCCTCGACGCCCCATCAATGATCGTAAACGGAATGTGAAGAGCCGTTTCTTCGCATTTCTCACCCTTGTGTTGCTCCCGTCGTTCCTTTCGAAGCTCCTGACTGCGCATATTTTCCTGATCAAACACCTGATAAATTGCCGTTCGATATCGATTGATATCCGGCGCAACCACCAGAATGTCTTTCACATTCACGCCTTCATCCAACATCAGACGACATATCTTTGAATGTACAGCTTCAACTTCCCTTATCATCGTCGGCGCCGTCGTCAGGCTCAGGCTGCCGTCTTTGCATTCCTCTTCATTAAATCCCGGCACATTCTCTAAATTATTCCGTTCCAATGCCGGATTCTTTCTATTCGCAACCATCCACTGCACTTTGTGCAGCAAACTCCCCTCCGGCGCCTCTTTTTCTTCCTCACATCCCTTAGCCTCGAAATCGTAATCAACTGCCTCACACCATAGACGAATGTTGTCGCGGCCCGCACGGCCCCAGTCCTTCAACAAATTATTTTCATCAACCGGTGTGATGTCACCGTCTTCATCAAGCATCCTTTCTATATTTTTTATAAACTTCGGATGTCCATTTTCTACATCTTCCCAAAATTCCATACACGGATTCTGAATATATGCATATACATCGTGCTTCTTCGAATATTCGTGTATCGCCATGCGATAAAATTGCCCCATCCCCGCATGCCAAAACAAAAATACAGGCACATCCAGCCCCATCGAAAACTCCACTTCGCCATCCGCTTCCCGATGCTCTTCATACAGTTCCGGCAACGACAAATAGCTGATTTCCTTATCACTCACCCTCGTCACTCGATGGCTTATTCTCTCCATCAATGTCTCGTCATTGTCATCTTTCTCGACAAACACTTTCCGGTACAGCCGCCTCTGCCATGCCTCACGTCCTGTTTTGTCTTTTGAAAAAAACACCTTATCCTCTCGCCAGTTCCAAATAATGCCAGGGTCTTTTCCTATAAATTCAGCCGGACGGCTCGTCTCATATTGTATAAACAAATCCGTTATCATCGTTCCAAAATCATGCAGCCGGTTCAAATCAACTCGCCCATCAGCCGCCTGAAGATATTTCGAAACATCATCCCCCAGCAGTTCCCAGTTATATTTATCACCCGAATCCGCCTTATTCTCCAGCCACCCCAAAACGACATTCCTCAAAATGTCCGGCGTCAGACGCTTCACACTCTCAGGCTTCTCATTCAAGGCATCGAATAAAAATTTATCCAGAAACATCGTCTTTAAATTCGTCAAAACCCCATGCTTCTCCAGCCATCGAAGCTTAAACCACTGCTCAAGTGCCAAATCCGGAAAAATGACAACCGGTGAACCCAACGGCCCTTTCGCTTTCCATTTATTCAATATTTCACCCATCATATCATCGGTGAGCTGCTCAAAACTCAAGGCAAATTTCAAATAAAGCATGTCTGGTTCCTCATATAAATGTGTTTATTTCGCAAAACACTTCAGTATATTCGCGTAAATCAGGAATTTCAGTTTGTTCAATGGAAGGGGGCATCGCCCCCTGCGGCGCTATTTGCAAGCAAATACGCGCCTACCCCCAATGCGGGGATACCCCGCCACGCCCCTGCTATACCGCCGTCACTCCCTAATGACAATTCCTATTTTGCTATATGATATTTGTTCAAATTCTCATTTTCAAGCTTTTTTTTTCATAATAGTTTACTGCTCGTTACATCTCAGCCAGGGTTAATTCATATATCTATTGAATATGGCGTATTTCGCAATTTTCGGCAGAAATTAATGTATAAATAACTTCATATTTGTCGCCAAGTATGGAGGCCTTTTTTTGGATTTCATCCAGCACCGTTTCCTCACAACCCGCGCTTCTGTTTTCAGCCAAATGACTTTCTAATTTCTGATTTTCCATAATCGTTCTGTTCATATCCACCACATATCAAACCCAAAAATTGTTTATTTCAATTATTCCATAGTTGCAGACTAAAAGCGCGGCGTATCGCAGATAGCCGCGCTTCAAAAGGCGTATCGGCCAAAGGCCGATAGCCGCCCCTCCCCATCCGATCCCGCAAAATTTGAACACACACGCCTTTGTGAGACAATCACCTCCGGTTTGTTTCCATTCGTCTCAAATTTTGGGACGCAGAGCGATTTTTTCGCAAAGGGTGGTCTTATGGTTGCTGCAAAACATCTCGATGAACACGATCCCGCTTCCGATTTTCAGGCAGGTCACGTTTTTGGCGATAAATTTCGCGTCGAAAGACTCATTGCCGCCGGCGGCATGGGATTCGTTTATCTCGCGACCGATCTCGAGTATCAGACGCTCGTCGCTCTCAAAATTATGCGTTCCTCCCTCCAGAGAGATCCCGTCGCCATCGAACGTTTTAAACGCGAAGTCCGGACGATTAAACGTCTCATGCACCCAAATACCATCGAACTTATCGACTACGGCGTCACCGAAGACGGTTTCATGTTCCTCGTCATGGAATGGCTTCACGGCAAGGATCTGCGCGAAATTCTTCGCATCAAAAATAAACTTTCACCTATCACGGCTACGCGCGTCGCGCTTCAGGTCTGCTGGAGTCTGTCCGAGGCTCACATGAAGGGCATCATTCACCGCGACCTCAAGCCTGAAAACATCTTCATCATGCACAATCCAGGCCCCCATCTGCGCATTAAAGTCGTCGATTTCGGACTCGCAAAAGTCGTCTCCGGCCCCGAAAGTGCCGAACAGATTACGCGCGGCGGCGTCGTCTGCGGTACACCCGAATACATGAGCCCGGAACAGGCTAAAGGCGAAAAACTCGACGGCAGAAGCGATGTCTATGCCCTCGGATGTGTCATGTACGCCATGCTCGAGGGCGATGCCCCATTCCGGGGTAAAAAAGCACTCGATGTCGCCATGATGCACATCAACAATCCGTTCCCTAAACTCAACGATAAAATCCCGCCCATGCTGCGCGATATCGTCATGAAATGCGTCGAGAAAAAAGCAAACAACCGTTACCAGTCCGTCAACGACCTCGCAACCGCTCTCGAAGCTTTCCTCGACCCCATCGAATGCAGAAGACGGGAAGCCGGTGACGCATGGACCGTCCGCCGTTCAATGCCCCCTTCGGCCGAAAATGCCATCTCCGCTACTCTCGCCGCTAAAACAAAAAAAGCTGACGAAGTCATCGGCGAATCCCCTACAAAGGTTTCCGACAATTTTAAACGCCTCACGCCTTCCTCACAGCGCGCCGTCAGACGCGTCCACTCCACTCAACTCGCCGCTGAACGCGCCAACAGAAAACCTTTCAACAGCCAGTGCGTTAAACTCAAAACAACCCCCTCCGTCACAAGCCATTCCAGACTCCCTAAAGTCAACGAAGCCCCCAAAAAAGACGGTTTCCTCAAACGTTGTCTCGATCGGATTCTTTAAATGTCACATTGGTCTGAAACGCAGGTTATCGACGAAATTGTTCACGCGTTTCCCCTGCACCGTGAACTCACGCCCAGAGGTATCGGCGATGACTGCGCACTCATGGCCGACGGCTTTACGCTCATCTCCTCTGACGCCTCCGTCGAAGGCGTCCACTTTGACCTCAGCTTCATGTCAATCGCCGACGCCGCCTGGCGATGTCTCGCTTCTAACATCAGTGACATCGCCGCAATGGGCGCCATTCCCGGTCCTTTCACACTCGCGCTCGGCCTCCCAAAAAATACCCCTTTCGACCAAATTTCTGACGCCATTCATGCACTCTCCGAATGCATCAATGCCCATCACGCCGACCAATGCTGGCTCATCGGCGGTGACGTCGTCCGCTCGCCTCATCTTTTCTTTTCCGTCACAATCCTCGGAAAACCATCCACACCTCATCCCATCATGAGAAACGGCGCAACCCCAGGCGACCATATCCTCGTCGTCGGCAACATCGGACACGCCGCCGCAGGCCTTGACTGCCTCCAAAATCCTCATTGCTTCAACACGCCTGAACTTCAAAATATCGCTCACCCTTACATCAACGCTTTCAAACGCCCACTCGCGCTCACTCAATTCGCCATCAAAATCGCTCTCCATAATCTCCCGTCCGCCATGATGGACACCTCCGACGGCATTCGCACTGACCTCCCAAGACTTCTCCGTCAAAGTCAATGCGGCGCTCAGGTTTTCTTCGATCGCCTTGTGCCATCCCATGATCTGGCCTCTCTGGCCAAGGCTCTCAAACGCGATCCTAAAAATTGGATGATTTGCGGCGGCGAAGACTTTGGTTTACTCATGACCTGCAGACAAAATCATGTTAAGAGCATTCTCGATTTGGCCGCAGAATTTTCTCTGCCGGCAATAGATATCGGTCTGTGCACCGACTCCGGCATTCAATGGATCGAAAATCACGCGCCTTCAACGCGCTCTGACTCCAGTTTCTCACACTTCTAACAATATGGCTTGTTCATGACTGACCGTGACGCTCAAATTGCCGAAAGAATCTCAAGACAAAATCAAATCGATGAGACTTATTTCGCTCCCCAATGGGCCGCTATTGACGACGCTCTCCTCAAACTCTGTCTCGCCTGTACTATCCCAAAACAGCCCGTTATCCTAATGCCTGAACTGCGATTCAAATCGCTCCTGAACAAACTCGTCGACAATCTCCCGGGTTCCGGAAAAATCATGATCGTTGACGACTCAAACTCCCGATTTGAAACCCTCCGCGACTCCGTCCGAAAAAGCTCACTCAATCTCTATTTCTCAACGCAAAAAGTCGGCGCTCTCAACTACGCCGACGACATCTTCCATTTCGCAATCACCGAAATCGGACTCACGACAAGCATTCGCGCAGATGCCACGTTTTCGGCCTACCGCCGCGTTCTTCAGCCGGGGGCTACGCTCGTTGCCGCCGCTCCGCTTTTCGGCTCTTTCCCCGCCTTCTTCGACATCTTTGAGGAATGTTTCTTCAAACTTTACCCCCAAAAATGCCAGGAAATGATGGACGTCATCAAATCAAGCCTCTCGATCGACGCCTTCTCAAACGCCGTCGAATCCGCCGGTCTTAACCTCAAATCCATTCACAGCACCTCCCTCGAACTCACATTTCCTGACGTCGAAACCATGCTCTTTTCCTCCATCGTCGAGTCACATTACCTCGGTTACTGCCTCAATTCTCTCGATACGCAAATCGACGGCCGCGCTCTGCTCACTCTCATCGTCCGCTCTTTCCACCACTATTTTCAGGAAGAAGCAATCACACTTCCCCTCAAAATGGCCCTCATTTCGGCTCAAAAACCCGTCTCTAACGCTTAAGGAACCTCTGTATAATGATGTTCATTTCATATCGTGAGGACAGGGCAAAGCCCCCAAAAATATTCATCTTTACTTCGTGAGAACGAGCGCGATTGGCGCCTGCCAGATTCAATCCTTCCACACTTTTTCTCTTTGTCATTCGGCTTCTTTCTCGTTTCGGCGCCAATATGCGCTCTGTCCGGCGCTATTGCTCACGCAATACGCGCCTTTGGCGGCCGCTATCGCTTGCGCAATACGCGGCCTTTGGATTTTTTTCGTCATGCACAAACCTTCTACCGTTAAATTACACGTCGATGAACGCTGCGAATTCCGACTTCGCCGTGAAATGCCCTGGATTTTCGACAAACACGCCGATTTCGGAAACACAAAACCTAACGCCGGCGACATCGTCGCTGTCTATGGAAAACGAAATCAGTGCATCAAAATCGGCCTCTACGATCCCTTCAGCCCAATCCCCGTCCGTATCCTCGGGGCACCCGCTGAATTCAATCCGGCATATATCCAGGCGCGTTTCGACGACGCCATCAAAAGACGCTCAGCCACCGGCATCATCTCCCCTGAAACAAACGGAATTCGCCTCCTGAGCGGCGAAAGTGAAGGACTCCCGGGACTCGTCCTCGATTCTTATGCAGGAACCTGGGTTCTCAAAGTCTATTCCGCCTGCTGGCTCCCGTACCTCGAAGACGTTCTCGACATCATCTCAAAAAAAATCGACTCCGGCCTCGATGAAACTTCAAAAGCCGCTTACGGCGTCCAGCCAACTCGCCTCATCCTTCGTTTCGGCCGAGAATGCCTCCCTCATTTCATCAAAAATGGCTTCAAAGACGCCTCACTCGCGGCCGGAAAAGACGACACACCCTATGCCAATTTCCTCGAAAATGGCGCTCATTTCCAGGCTCACGTCTTTAACGGACAGAAAACCGGCTTCTTCCTCGATCAGCGAAACAACCGAAAACTCATACGTTCACTCGCGGCAGACAAAAAAGTCCTCGATATCTGCTGCTATTCCGGCGGCTTTTCCATCAACGCCGCCATCGGCGGCGCATCGGCCGTCTGGAGCCTCGACGGCGACAGACACGCGCTCAATCTCGTCCAAAAACACTACGAACTGAACGCAAATATCCCGGGCGTCGCCGCCTCCGAACACGTCCTCACTAAAAGCAACATGTTCGACTGGCTCGAAAAAGCTAAATCTAAACGCGCCTCTTTCGATCTCATCATCGCCGACCCCCCCAGTTTTGCCTCCTCTCAGGCTCAAATTCCGACCGCTGAAAAAGCCTATATGCGCCTTTTTGCCGCCGCCGCTGACTGCCTCAAGCCTCATGGACAAATCCTCTGCTGCTCCTGCTCGTCTCACATCGGAAGCGAAAAATTCGCTGCCATCGTCAAAAGAGCCCTCCTGCACAGAACCCTACAAGCCGTCGACTACACAGGACTGCCCGACGATCACATCGCCAGTTTCGCCGAAGCCAGATACCTCAAAGCCTGGCTCATCACCATAAAATAAGCCGAAAAGAACAGAGTCCAAGTTACATCTCAGCCAGAGGTAATTCCCAAATCTACATGACTGGCTGAGATTGGCTAAAAAAAGATTATTCGCCTTTTTAAGGCAGAAAATGATGAGAGCCAGTCGAGGCGTTGTGTTCAACGCCTGGGCCCCGGCGAGGAACTGGTTAGGCAGCCCCAAAAGGCTTATACCATCAAAAATATTGAGGATTCCAAAGGACTCAGTCCTTTGGTGGGGTCTGGGGCAAAGCCCCAGCTGAAATGTAACGAGCCCCGGCAGTAATTTCAGCCGTATTTAATAGACAATGACATCTTCGGTCGGAAGCGGCGTCACGGGAATCCTCATCTGTGTACGCCGACCGCCACGAATAATCACCAGTCGCTTGTCACTGTTATCTTCCCAGCTCGTATCCAAATCCGGCACGATGATATCGCCGGGCCTCACCCCCGCCTGATACCCCGTACTCCCGGGCACCACGCCCTTGACCACGATCTGCGCATTCACGGCATCCATTCCATATTCAATGCCCGTTGAATACACATACGTCTTCACTCGCTTTTGTGACAAACCATTGTTCGACAAAATCGATTCTATCGGAAGACGCGTATGGGGTTTCACATAATTCTGAAAAAACGAACCAAAATCAAATGTGCTGTATGCTTCAAGAGACGTCCGTATGGTCAAATTGGTCTGCGCTTTGTCATATTGACTGCTGCGACCCAGATACTGCCAAAATCCCTGCATATTCTTGTCGCTGCCAAACAGCTGCCACTGCTGTTCAATCGCAAGACTCAGGAAAAATCCGTGATGATACGCATCATACAGACCGCTGCCCTGTTTTGTGATGCTCTTTCCCATCCAGTCATAGAGCTGATCGCGCGTCATAAGGCCAAGACTCAGAAGTGCCGTCATCGCCATATACTGCGTCATACCCTCTCGAAACCACGCCGTTTCTGCGTATTTCGTGGCATCAAATCGAAGGCCTTCTCCATTATACAGATGGAAAAGTTCATGCGCCATCAGGATGCGGCGCTGCGCCGATTTCCCTGCTGCTTTCTGTCCTAGTTCCAGAATGACTCCGCCAGGACGCGCTATTCCATGGTGATAATCGGCATCAAACGGAACCGTCATTAAAAATACTGCAATATGACGGCGCGTCCGGTTCGGGAGCATCTGCGCATAATATCCGATGATCTGCGACAGCTCACGCTCCAGTGCAGATACATTCGTCCGCCACTTGGGATCGACCATGACCTCCCACGATATCCCGCCATTCGTTCCGCTCAGAACCCGGCCTGCACCAAATCCCCAGTAACTCCGCGTCAGTTCAAAGGCATCTGATGAACGATATAGCGTTTCATTGCCTTGCAAACCAGCCTTTTTCGAGGTCTGAACAAGCGTTGTCACGGTCTGACCTCCGCTTGTCACTTTCACTTCCGTCTCAACATGCGACGGCGAACTCTGATTGGCTCCGCGTTCACAAAACAGTGATTCCCCGGGCATGATCAGCATCCCGTCGCGATGAACACTTGAGAGTTCCGACGGAAGCCAGAACTTTTCGCTCCCAAGTTCCTGCATCCCAAGCCGATATTCCAAATGCACTGTTTCCGATGTTATTCCGCGATAACAGCCATAAGAATCAATTTGCGCATCGATTGCGGCATGATCCGACCCATAAATGCCGACATCCGAAAACGTTTCTCCATATCGCTGTCCAAACGCCGGAAGACAAATCGTTTCTCCCGACTGAATATCACCCAGCTGTCCGCGAACCGCTATTGTCCCGGCTTCAGAATCCACATCCAGTTCATATCGATCCAAAGCCCAGGCTTCACCACACACAATGCACACAAAGGCCATCACACAAAGCAACATCAAACCCTGCATGAACCCCTTGATAAATGCCGCCTCGCGGCTCTTTAATGATCGATTGAACACGGCTTATTTGAGAATGAATATAAAAGAAAAACTTCCTCCGCCTTTCTTATAGTGACCATTCCCAAAAGATCAAAATATAGAGGGAATAAAGTTATTTACCCCTTATCGGCGTTTTGCAAGCAGCTGACCGCAGGCTCCGCCGACCTGTACACCGCGAGCCACGCGAAGCGTCACAAGACAGCCCATATCCTGAAGTATCTTGATAAACATCTGCACGCTTTCGGCTGTCGGCGCATGAAAACGATCCCTCGGCGTCTCATTGTACGGAATAATGTTGATATTGTGCGGCAACTCCCTCGCATATTCCCCGAGACGCCGCGCATCTTCCGCGCTGTCATTCACCCCCTGCAAAAGAACATATTCAAGAAGGATTTTTTCATGTGATCGATACGGCCAATCCATCAAGGCACGATGTATTTCTGACAGCGGAAAACGACGGTTGACCGGCATGATTTCGGAGCGCACTTCATCCGTCGTCGCATTGATACTCACGGCCAAATTCGGCCGGTTCCTGCACGCACGAAGCTTCGGCAGTTCCGACAATACACCTGATGTCGAAAGCGTTATCCGAACCGGCGGGATGTGAAGCCCATGCTCATTTGTCAATATATCGATGGCCTTGATGACGTTCTCCGTATTCATCAACGCTTCGCCCATCCCCATAAACACGATGTTCACGGCATGACATTTGTGCGGTCCAAACTTATCCACCGCGACAATGACCTGCTGAACGATTTCATCTGCCGTCAGGCTGCGTCGAAGTCCGAGTGTCGCCGTCGCGCAAAATGCGCAGTTCATCGCACAACCAACCTGGGATGAAATACAAAGCGTCACGCGAGGTGATTTCACATCGCGCGGCATGTGAATCGTCTCAACACGGCTTCCGTCCAAAAGCTCGTAAATGATGCGCGTCGTTCCGTCATCCGCATGTATCGTGTCCGAAATCTTGATCCGACGACAGTCATAACGCGTCTCAAGTAGTTTTTGACACTTGTGACCAATCGAATAATGCGGGTTTTCACTGGCATCCCATGGCCTTTGGATCGCACGGAAAATGTGCGGACCAGCCGCTCTCGCGGGAATCGAATCGAGCTCTTCCGGCGTCGCCGTATAGAGCCCTCGATTGTGGTTTATTTCGCGTTCAACATCGTCCAAAAAGGCGGCATCCGCCTGTGTCCACGTCATCGTTCGCGCTTCTTTCATTTCGACCCACGATAGCGCACTGTGCTCTGTGTCGTGAAAATCATCGCTCTCCAGAAGCGTTCGATACAGATGAACATGGATCGTTCTATCCGGCGTCAACGTTTCTCTTGTCTCGATAAATTCAACGGGATGTGCGCGAACACCCAATTCCTCAAAGAGTTCGCGAGCCAGTGCCTCGCGATGCGTCTCATTTTCCTCGACTTTGCCGCCAGGAAATTCCCAACAGCCTGAAAATGACTGCGCCTCACCTCGCTGCGCCGCAAAAAATCGCCCATCTTTGATGATCAGGGCAGCAACCACTTCTATCGTTTTCATCGTTTCTTATCTTCGTCGGTTTTCTTTCTATTAACGTCTCGGCTGCGGCGGTCGACGATTCTGCATCGGCGCACGCGCGGCATTCCGGTTCGGAATTTGACGCCCTCGCGGCGCCATACTCGGCGGTAACTGTCTGTGTACCGGCGCCGGCGCATCCTCCGTAAATGACTCTATCACCACACCTAATTGAAGCAGACACACGATCACGCCTAATTTCAATAATACCAAAAATCCAACTTCCGCCGTCGTGCTTAACTGCATGCAAAGGTAACAGATAAAATCCAATCCCCCGGCCGCTATCCCGACTATCGTCGCATATCGTACCCGCGCCAGTATCAGAAATCCGCATATCACAATGATCGCATAACACGGCACTGTCCAGATATCAAACCCGTATTTCGGAAGATTGACATACTCTCCCGTCGCTCCGAGTACACCCAATATCGCGATGATTATTCCACCGACTACACTCCCGAAAAATGCAATCATTCGCTGGATTAACGTCGAATTCTCATAATCTTCATGTATGGCCATGCGCTCTTTTCACCCAATCTCATTTTCTTATGGTTCAAAAAATGCCGTCAAATACCGCCCTATATTCCGGCCCAGACACAACGCTTCCACAAATGGGATTACACCAGCTCGGACACTTTTTGAAGAACATCGTGATATACCTTCACCAATCGACAATCTTCTCCAAGCCGATTCGCATAATGTTTTTCCATTTTGCAGTAGTTCGCTATCGTCGCCTCCGGACTCTGTGTAAATGCACTCCAGAACTTCTCTTTGGACTCCGCCACCATATAATCCGCTTCCATCGTCCTTAAATTGTGAATCTTGTCACAACACGATATCACGACGATTCCCAACGGTGCTTTTTCCATCTTTTCCAAATACAGACGGTTGCGCTCTTCTTTGGGAAGTTTCGTGCCGTCTTCCGCAGGAACGGCATCGCTCAGAAGCATGACATTGTCCGCGATCTTTTCCCCAAATCGTTCCCTGAGCTTGTCATACGTCTTCGCTCCGCCCTGATCTTCTATCGTGTCATGCAGAATCGCCGTCATGATCATTTCTTCGGCTTCTTCAACACTCTCGACATAAAAACCAATATTTTCACACACAAGAGCCGATACCGAAAACAAATGCGCCATAAATGGTGCAGGAATGTTCTTTCGTTTCTGTTTGCGATGAAGTTCGGACGCCATCATATAGGCCGAATCAAATCGTTCCGTCAGCTCAAATTCCGTAAATTTCATCGTCCCCTCCTGCGAACTACAATTGACAGTGCACGCGATAGTGCGCCTGATAGTAACCCGTTCGAGCTCCATTTTCAATCACATGAGCCGTCAGTCGAGGCTTTTCAACGATCTCAATTCCCTCTTCCCGCATCAACAGAAGTGCAGCCCCAAAAGCCGCCATCCCGGCGGCCGTTTCATCGACATATATGACTTCCCGACCCAATATGTCCGCCGCAAGCGGCACAAATTCCTCCGGCCAAAGCTCCGATTTCATCAGCCGTATCGGCCCCATGCCTTCCGGACATGCACGTTCCAGCCGCGACCTCAGCTCATACATCTCTCCCTCAAACAACCCTCGCGCCAAATGACTCGCTTCATGCGCCGGTTTCAATCCAATCAACTCCCAACCCGTTTCCCGGAAACAAACATGAAGTCCATTGCTCCCAACCGGCACTCTTTTCAATACATCGGGCTGAATCCGCCCCTCTTCATCCATCACAGAAAGCACGCCCTGAAC
Source organism: Myxococcota bacterium (assembly GCA_045599245.1). Lineage (GTDB taxonomy): Bacteria > Myxococcota_A > Bradymonadia > UBA4248 > UBA4248 > UBA4248. The sequence goes on along the minus strand of JAZRVP010000259.1, from coordinate 4,073 downwards.
CATCACCGGCGACTCAAACGGTTCCAGACGATACCCATACGTCAGACGACCTTTCCCTGGTCCTTCCGACACCGATACAGGCCCTCTGGAATCCATGATCTGCGTCCATTCATCGGCACTCACCCCCTCTTCACGGGCCCTTTTTTCATCATCCTCCGGCGCATTTCCGGGCTCCAGAATGCTCACTTCGTATGGACTCAGGGCCGATCTGCCCGCCGGCCAGACCGCTTTCAGCCCCCACCCGCACTGAACACACCACGACAAAGGCGTTGCACCGCATCCATACGCACACCCCCCTTCACTGCTCCCCATCGCATACAGCGGCACCCCGGAGAGCCTCTTCAACACGCTCATTTCTTCGCAGTGAAGCCTTCCTGCCATCTCCTCCGAAAGCCTCCCCACAACAAATCCCGTTCGGCAGCGACGGCTGCTCAAATCAAGCTCTATCCCCATCGCCTCTTCGATGACTTCGCTGGTTTCAGCTTCAAATCCGGGATATCCCTCCACTACTCCCATCGCCACACACGCATCAGCCCCGCGTCCCGTCAAAGCATACGACAGCATCGCCCCCACAGACCACAGACCAACCCCATCCAAAAGCCCCAGTCCAGGCTCCGCCTGACACAAACGACGCTTCACACTGCTGCGATATACCCCGCACAAATACTCATCCTGTTGATATCGCTCCGGAATATCCCGACGCGAAATCGTCAGCGGCATGTCCCAAAATACCGGCGTCAAATATTCCCCGTTTCGACCACAAAAAATCGCCGTTTCTCCATCAGGAACACTCAAACACACACATAACGGAAGCTCATCACTCTCCAAAAGAAGCCTCGAAAGAAGCCCTCCCAACAACCGAAACAACACTTCCGGCCCCGTACAGCGCATCCCATACATTCTCCCCACAGGAATGCGTTCCAAATACGTCCGACGCTTCATATCCTGGCCTACGGCACATACACAAAGTGACTCGCGAGTTAATGCAATCGACCAGACCTCACTCATCGTCCTGTCTCCGCTATGGCATCAGACAATCGGCATGAACTCATAAACTCCCGCCATCCGCCGTTCGCCCGATGCCTGTGTTTTACGCCCCCATGCCCCATCCGGCTCTGCTATTGGTTGCACCGCCCATCGGCCGCACACCCTTTCGCCGTCGCACAGACATCGATGTCTGTACTCACATACACATATTGGCCGTCGATTTCCTGACATTCATACTTTTGGGATGAAATTAACCAGGAACTGTCATCACAAATATATTTGACCGGATCCCCCTTCTTACACGTCTCAACGCATAACGCCTCATCCCCAATCACGGAACACACTTCGTTGAAAAAACACTTTTCAACCGTCAGAATGTCGCTCTCGTCAACATGTTCACAGTTCACGGCGCGGCCGTCATCGGCACAATAGCTTTTCACTTTTGCCGGATCGCAGGCTTCACCTACGCCCTCAATTCCCGTCGTGTAATCATAACATCGCCCCTCCTTGCAGCCGATGTCGCATTTGTTCCACGTTCCGGGCACCATCTCCAGACCAAGACGACCGTCTGATATGCCAGCATCAACGGATATGCACTCCATCACGCTCTCATACGTGTAGCCACCGCCAACGGTACATGTATTGCGCATCGACCCCTTTTCGGTACACGGCTCATAACACCCCGAAGACGCAACGCCTCCATCTATAACAACCCCGCATATCTCACCACTCTCGCACGTCTTCTTGACCGCAACTTTTTTCTTATTATTGCATTCTACCGCAACATTCCCAATGCACGTCTCGGGGAAATTCTCCTTCGTGCAGTCATCTCCAACCTTTTTGTTCGTCACTTTGCCGCATCGTCCATTGACGCACTTTTCACCACCATTGCATCGCGTTTCATAAATTTCACTCGTATTTTCATCACAAACGACGACAACACTGTCATTTTCACAGTAAGGAATAAAATTATCCATGCAGTAGCCGCTTATGACCGTCGATTCACACGTAAGCTTGTCTTCATCACAAGCCGTCGCTTTCGGACACGCCTCCTGCGTGACATTGCCGTCCTTGCATGTCTTAATGGCAGTCAGGTCCGCACTGCACTCTTTCTCGTAGGCACATCCACCGCTCCCGTGTTCCGCCACGCATTCACCGCTCACACAAAGCTCGTCTGACGGGCACGCCTCCTTGACGACGACATCCCCGCTGCATTTGAGAAGCGTCCTCTCGTCTGCACATTCCGGACGCTTGAGTTCATCACACGAGACCCTGTCACACACACCATCCGTACATCCCATGATGCATTTCTCGACGGTTTCCCGATACCCGGCATCATCACACTGCATCACACTATCCCCGGCCTCATTGCAGAACATTCCGGTCTCAAAACAATCCGCCTCGAAGTCGAACACTTCACATGCGCCCTCCCAGCATACCTCATCTTCTGCACACGTCTTCGTGACTTTTCCCCACTTCCCATCCTTGCATTCGGCAACTTCATACTCCGACACGCAGCCTTTCTTTCCATTCGCTACCGTTTCGCCATCGATATCCGTGCACGCCTTTTTATCCGGCTCCTCAACGCCCGCCGCACATCCCGTCAGGCTGCTGTCACACCCGTTGCTGCATGTCTGGACAAACGTCTCCTCGCCGTTCTCACACTTGAACAGCGCACTCTTCTCTGCCAGGCACCGCGTCCCCGAATACGTGCATACCGCTCCACTGCAGTCGGCGTTGCAGATACCTGCCGTACAGCCGCACGCACAGCTCGACTGAACCGTGTTTCCTCCGACACATGCCACAGCATTACCCGAAGCATCACAGTACGGCTCGACAAACGAACACGCCGAAGCCGCCTTGCAAACCGCCCCTTCACACCCGCCGGAACAGGGCGTGCCCGCATCCCAAACACCGCTTACACAATGAAATTCTTTATTATCCGTGCACTTGGTCTGCCCATTCGTACACGTCGTCATACACGAAACACCCAATGCATCGCACCCGCCGGGACACGGACTCCCCTTCTGCCAGCTTCCGCCAACGCACTGAACCATGCCGCCGTTTTCGCATTTCATCGTGCCGTTTACACACGAACTCAGCTTGCACTGCGTCCCTTCACAGCCGTTCGGACACGCCACGCTCGTCACTTCCCGGCCGCCGGCACACAAATAATAAGTGTTGTTCTGACATGCCTCACCGGTGTTCACAGACTTGCAAACACTCGAATCATCCGTTCCGCATCCCGTTAAACAGGCCGCAATAATCCCGAGTGATACAAACAGAATGGCACTTTTTTTCATGACTTACTCCACTGATTGACGAAATTCCTGACGCAGTGACTGTTGGACGGGGGGAAGTCTCCCCCCGCGCGGCTATTGACATACGCCGCTCCCCCCTCTGCGCGCCGACGAGAAAAGGTCAGTCTCTATACCAAAACGGCGCGCAAAATAAAACTATCGGCATAACCATCATTCAATACAGCATCCTATTCAGCCAGTGAACCTCTGAAATACGATATTTCAAGGCAGTAATGGCCGAGAGCCGGGTCGAAGCGGTGTGAACAACGCCTCGGTCCCGGCATAGCTCAACAATCTCTTTGGCATATTCTTTATTTAATGATAGTTCACCAACCCATTCAATGTTCTCAAACCGACATTCTTTCCAAATATCTGAGAGTTTTGTCGTTACATTCTCTTTTTGAAGCTGCTCTCTATTGCGTGATAAATAGTTCACGAATTCCAAAAAGTCAGAATAATGAGTTGGCAGACCAAGTGAAAGATCAAATCCATTTCCTAATAACAAGACTTCCATAATATCCTCCTTTTATTCCCCTTCGCTCGCTTCGCACTTCTTTTTGCGCGTTCGTCTGGGCTTTGCCGCTTTCGCTTCTTTGGCCTTCACAAATTCAATCTCTTTTTGTTTATTCTCTGCATCGATTAGCGTTTGATACATCTTGAACAGCTCGGCGACGATCTCGGGTTCTGTCATATCGTGTGCAAAGCCATACGCATCCATGACCGCCTTGTCGTTGGTTTGATGCGCTTTGCGCAGTTCCACTGGCATGAGATCCGGATCGTACAAGT
>JAZRVP010000258.1:0-1349 GCA_045599245.1 Myxococcota bacterium | reverse complement strand
TGCGGGATTTGTCTATGAGAATGTCTGCTATTCCATCTCCGGCAAGATGGACATACCGAAATATCTCGTCAAAGGACGGATGATCCAGCTCGGCTGCTGGCAGGCACAGGGCGCGCTCAACTACATCCGAACGAGCGAAACCGGCGGACATTACATTAAGCCGTTTGAGTTTTCTCATGAGAGCTGCCCTCATACGTCGCATACCTTCGTCATCAGTCCCCTGGAAGCTTTCAGGCTCTACGAGAAGAACGAGGAATATCGCGCGCGGATCGACACCGGCGAGTATGTTTATGTCGATGGGCATATCTGCCTGAACGATCCGGCCTATGTTGTGCAGACCCTGCTCGGTCCAAAGATGACGGATTGGGCGAATCGCCATGTGGATGAGTGCTGTCTGCGCTTTGCGAATGTATACGAGGTGGATGAGAACTATGAATTTCGCCTCAACTCGATCAACTCGGACGAGGAATACAACAGCCATTACCTGGGCTATGTCGCGCAGGGAAAGTCATTGTCGCCTAAGGAAGAAGTGGAGATGCAGACGCAGATTATCGAGTCTCTGCCGAACAAACCCGGTGAAGCAGTGAAAGCACTGATGAAGCTGGATCTTTTTGGAAAACCTACGATTGAGGAGTTTGCGGAGCGTGCAGGGGTTTCGCCGGGGACAGTCAAGAATTGGCGCAAGGAAGAATACGGGTTCGATCCAGAAACCGCGATTCGCATCATTGTCGGTTTGCATCTGCCGCCGTGGATTTCATCATGGTTCTTGCAGATATCTGGAATTATGCTGCAATACCATGGTTTACACATGGCCTACAGGGAGATCATTGCCTGCCGTTTCATGGATACCTTTTCAATGGTCAATGAGCGTCTGGTGGATGCAGGCTTCGATCGAATGAGTGTACAGGGATAAGAAGAACCTAATAGGAATTTATAAGCACATCACGCTGTAGCAGATTACTGCCGGCGCGATGTGCTTTTTTTATTTTTGGCGTCATCGGAATTAACAGCGCAACAAGGATTTAACAAAACAAAACGGACAAAAAAATTGTCTCTTTTTGGAGTCCAAAAAGTCGCATTTTGCATTATCCTACATGCGCTTATGCATATTCATATCAATTTGTCCTAATTTTCAATGGATCATACCAATATTTGCATTAAAGCCAAAAAATTCTTGCAGAAAAACGGACAATTATTTTGACTGTTCATTAGACCTTTTATACGATATTCTTTTCTTGTCAGCAAGAGCTGACGAGCACGGAGGCGGCAATAAGCGCACTGCAGGCGCGTCGTCGACGTGAATGGATGCATCCATGAAACTCAGTGAACCAACGAACGGATGAGAGTGA